>NZ_DATFIP010000054.1:0-68943 GCF_035270045.1 Salibaculum sp. | reverse complement strand
CCACACGAACCAGAACGGCAGGGGGCCGCCGGCCCGTCGGTTTCCCGTTGTGGCGTCATGTCGCTGAGATGATAAGTCGAGACGTGAACAGCACCGACTCGGGCCGGCGGCCCCCCTTAGGATAGCCCACATGATACCAGTCCTTCGCACCTCCTGGCCCCTCTTTCTGGGCATGTACATGCTGATGATGGGCAACGGCCTTCAGTCCACCCTGCTGGGTATTCGCGGCGGGATCGAGAATTTCTCGTCGTTCCAGATGTCCCTCGTCATGTCGGGTTATTTCGCGGGGTTCCTGATTGGCTCGCGGATCACCCCCGAGCTGATCCGGCGCGTGGGCCATATCCGGGTCTTCGCGGCGCTGGGCTCGACCGTGTCGGCGGTGCTGATCCTCTATCCCGTCCTCGTCGATGTCTGGGCTTGGTCGATTGGCCGGGTCGTCATCGGGCTGTGTATCTCGGGCGTTTACATCACCGCCGAAAGCTGGCTGAACAATGCTTCCACGAACGAGACCCGCGGCCAGTCGCTGTCGGTCTACATGATCGTGCAGATGGCCGGGATCATCACCGCGCAATACGTGATCAGCCTGGGCGATGCCTCGGGTTTCGTGCTGTTCATCATCCCCTCTGTGCTGGTTTCGCTGGCCTTCGCGCCGATCCTGCTTTCGGTCCAGCCGACACCGGCGTCGGAAACGACGCGGCGGATGCGTCTGCGCGATCTGATCGCGGCCTCGCCGCTGGCGGCGGTGGGCATGGTCTGCCTCGGCGGCATCTTCGCGGCCATGTTCGGCATGGTCGCCGTCTATGGCGCCGAGGCCGGGTTGGCGGCCGGGCAGATCTCGCTTCTGGTTTCGGTCATCTTCACGGGGTCGCTGGTGGCGCAGTTTCCCATCGGCTGGCTGTCGGACCGGATGGACCGGCGCATCCTTATCATCGCCAGCGCGGGCATCGGCGGGCTGGGGGCCATGATCGCCGCGGCCTTCGGTGCCAACTACGTGGTGCTGCTTGTCGGCGCGGCGCTGGTGGGCGGCATGGCGAACCCGCTTTACTCGCTGCTGCTGGCCCATGCCAACGACTTCCTGGAACACGACGACATGGCCTCGGCCTCGGCGGGGTTCATCTTCATCAACGGCATGGGCGCCATCTTCGGCCCGATCCTCATGGGGTATACCATGGGCCGCTTCGGTGCCTTCGCCCTGTGGGTCATCGTCGGGCTGCTGATGCTGGGGCTGGCCGGCTACGGTCTCTTGCGGATCCTGCAACGGCCCAGTGAATTCAACATCGATGACGTCACCCCCTATGCACCGGTCACGCCCGCGGGCTCGCCCGTGGCCGTCGAGGCCGCGCAGGAATACTACATCGAAACTGAGTTGGAAGAGCAACAGTCCGATGACCAGACATGAACGCCAGCGTTGCCAGGCGTTGGGCTTTCTGCAACGGTTCCATGACAGGCAGGAACAGGCGGTATGAAAGGACAGGCCATGGTCACCCCCGAGCAGATCGTCGCCTATTGGGTGGACGAGGTCGGCCCCGAGGGCTGGTACGAGGCGGACGAGGCGCGCGACGACGACATCCGCGATCGGTTCCGATCCACCTGGGACGAGGCGCGTGAGGGGGCCTGCGGCCTGTGGCTGACCAACGCCGTGGGCACGCTCGGCTACATCATCCTGACCGACCAGTTCCCGCGCAACATGTTCCGCGACGATCCGCGCGCCTTTGCCAGCGATTGTTCGGCCCGGGCGGCCAGCAAGGTGGCCATTGACCGCGGCTGGGACAAGCGCGTGGCCGAACCGGCGCGGCAGTTCTTCTACCTGCCGCTGGTTCATTCGGAAAACCTATGCGACCAGGACCGCGCGGTGCGGCTCATGGCGGTCCGCATGCCCGAGACGGGCGCCTCCAACCTGCGCCATGCCAAGGCCCATCGCGAGGTGATCCGCAAGTTCGGGCGCTTCCCCTACCGCAATGACGCGCTGGGCCGCGACACCAGCCCGGCCGAGGCGGCCTGGATGGCAGAAGGTGGCTATGCGACGGCCCTTTCCAGCGTTGATGCAGGGGTGCGGGATCACGCCACGGCCTGACCGGGTGCCGATCGCGCGGCCTTGTTGCAAATTCGAGGCAGATCCTTCGCCGCGATTAAGCGCGGTGTAACGGGTCCTGCGCACCCTGTCGCCTGTACCAGATAGCAGGGGGCCGTCGGACGTGATGCACCAGAACCTCAAGCCCGTGGACCCGGCAGCGCACCGGCGCGGGGGCGACGACGACGTTGCCGCGCGGCCCGACGAGATCGCCCTGGTCGAGCAGATCATGAACATCATGGAGCAGGGCATCCTCGTCTGGACCGCCGATGGCACCTGCGAGCTGCACAACACCCGGATATTCGAGGTGCTGGAGCTGGACGGCGAAGACCTGGCCATCGGCACCACGCGCGCGGCATTCCGCGACCGCGCCGTGGCACGGGGCGAGATGTCGAGCGACGATCGCGAGGCATCGGCGGCCCGTATAAAGGCGCATCAGGCCTATTCCTTCGATCGCGTCCTGCCCTCGGGCCGGGTGGTGCTGACCAACGCGCGCCCGGCCCGCGGTGGCGGCTACGTGGTCACCTTCACCGATGTGACGCGGGAACGCGCCGCCGCCGAGGAACTGGAGCGCGCCAAGCGCGCCGCCGAGGCCGCCCGGCAGAAGGCGCAGGATGTCCTTGAACAGGAACGCGCCCGCCAGACCGAGGCCCGGCGACTGGCAGAACTGGACGAGTGGTTGCAATCGTGCAAGTCGCTGGACGAGCTTTACCGCATCGTCATGCGCTTCATGGAACGGTTGCTGCCCGGGTCAAAGGGGGAACTCTACCTTTTTTCCAATTCGCGCGACGGGCTGGTGGGCACCTGCAACTGGAACACCCGCGATCTGCACCGGAGCATCGCCGCAGACAGCTGCTGGGCGCTGCGCCGTGGCCGGGCCTATGAATACCGGGCCGAGGGGCTGTGTTTCACTTGCGACCATGTGGAGGACCACGAGCACGGGGTGGCCGTCCATGAATACCTCTGCGTGCCGATCATCGCCCATGGCGACACGGTCGGCCTGCTGCACATCCGCTTCGACCCGGCGTCCGATACCGGCGCCGCGGCCGCTGCCACGGTGTGCCAGGCAGGCGATTTCGCGATCCGCTGCGCCGAACACATCTCGATGGCAATTGCCAACGTCAAGCTACGTGACGAGTTGCACGACCAATCCATCCGCGACCCGCTGACGGGGCTCTACAACCGGCGCTACTTCATGGATGCGCTGCGCCGCGAGATCGGCGTTGCCGATGGGGGCGGACCGGGATTCGGGCTGATTTCCTTCGATGCGGACAGGTTCAAGTCGTTCAACGACAATCACGGCCACGATGCCGGTGACAATGTGCTGCGGGCGATCTGCGAACAGTTGCATGCCGTTTTCGATCCGTCCGCCATCTGTTGTCGCATGGGCGGCGAGGAATTCGCCGTCTGCCTGCCCGGTGCCGACCTGGACCGGACCGAGGCCGCCGCCGAGGCCATGCGCGAGCAGATCGCAGCGCAGCAGATCCGCAGCGCCCACGCGCTGCTGCCCAAGGTGACAGTCTCGGCCGGGGTGGTTGTCTACGCGGGCGGCGGCGGGGCCACGCCGAACGCGGTGCTCAAGGCTGCTGACGATGCGCTCTACCGTGCGAAGGAGGCCGGCCGGAACCGCGTCTGCCGCGCGTCGCCGCCGGACCCCGGCCCCCTTCCGCGATGAAAATGCATAGCGGCCATGAACGCGGCCCTCTGGATGCCCCTGCCATATTAGTTTAAGGGTAAACTAATTCTGGATGAGGAGGCGCATCAATGGCAGCTCGCAACTTCGACATGATCGTCATCGGGGCCGGACCGGGGGGCTACGTGGCCGCCATCCGCGGCGCCCAGCTTGGCCTGAACGTGGCGATCGTGGAACGCGAACACCTGGGCGGCATCTGCCTGAACTGGGGCTGCATCCCGACCAAGGCCATGCTGCGCAGCGCCGAGGTCTTTCACCTGATGCACCGGGCCAAGGATTTCGGCCTGAGTGCCGGCAAGATCGACTATGACCTCGACGCGGTGGTCAAGCGGTCGCGTGACGTGGCTGGCCAGCTGACGAGCGGCATCGGCCACCTGATGAAGAAGAACAAGGTCACGGTTGTCATGGGCGAGGCGACCATACCTGCCAAGGGGAAGGTATCCGTCAAGACGGAGAAAGGCACCGAGGACCTGACCGCGAAGAACATCATTCTTGCCACCGGCGCGCGGGCCCGCGAGTTGCCGGGGCTGGAGGCCGATGGCGATCTGGTCTGGACCTACAAGGACGCGCTGCAGCCCAAGCATATGCCCAAGAAGCTGCTGGTCATCGGATCGGGGGCCATCGGTATCGAATTTGCCAGCTTCTACAATACCCTGGGCGCCGATACGACGGTGGTTGAGGTCATGGACCGTATCCTGCCGGTCGAGGACGAGGAGATTTCCGCCTTTGCAAGGAAACAGTTCGAGACCCAGGGCATGACCATCATGCAGAAGGCCACGGTCAAGCAACTGGACCGCGCACCTTCGAAATCGGGGGGCAAGGTCACCGCGCATATCGAGACCGGCGGCAAGGTCGAGAAGCACGAATTCGACACGGTGATTTCCGCCGTCGGCATCGTCGGAAACACCGAGGGCCTTGGACTGGAAGGGCTGGGCGTGACGGTCGACCGCACCCATGTCGTGACCGACGAATACTGCCGCACCGGGGTCGAGGGGCTCTATGCCATCGGCGACATCGCGGGCGCGCCCTGGCTGGCACACAAGGCCAGTCACGAGGGCGTCATGGTCGCCGACCTGATCGGCGGCAAGCACGCCCACCCGGTCAAGCCCGAAAGCATCGCCGGTTGCACCTATTGCCATCCGCAGGTCGCCAGTGTCGGTCTGACCGAGGCCCAGGCGAAGGAAAAGGGATACAAGATCAAGGTCGGCCGCTTCCCCTTCATAGGCAATGGCAAGGCCATTGCACTTGGCGAACCCGAGGGCCTGGTCAAGACGATCTTCGACGAGAAGACGGGCGAGCTTCTGGGCGCCCACATGGTCGGGGCCGAGGTGACCGAGTTGATACAGGGCTACGTTGTGGGCCGCCAGTTGGAGACCACGGAAGAAGACCTGATGAACACCGTTTTCCCGCATCCGACCTTGTCCGAGATGATGCACGAAAGCGTCCTCGACGCTTTCGATCGCGTCATTCACATGTAAGCCGAAATCCCCAAGATTTCGGCCAGTGCGGGAAAGCGATTGGCGTGGTCAATTGCGGCCGCGCCACGTCGATTGCCGGGCCCGGGGTTTCCGCGGCGCGGATCGCTTCTGAGCTCAGCGGACGCGAGTCAGGTGTCCAGCGCCCGCGCCAGGGCGCAGAAGCGTTCCACGTCGACCTGCTCGGCGCGTTCGGTGGGTGCGATCCCGGCGGCGATCAGCCGGTCCTCGATGTCCGGGCGCAAGCCCCTCAGCGCGGCGCGCAGCATCTTGCGGCGCTGGTTGAAGGCCTTGGCGACGACCTTTTCCAGTGTCTTCGGATCGGCCGGGAACCGCGGCGCTGGCAGGGCTGTCAGATGCACCACAGCGCTGTGCACCTTGGGCGGCGGCGTGAAGGCCTGCGGCGGCAGTTCCATGACAATCCGTGCCTGCGTGCGCCACTGCGCCAGAATCGCCAGCCGCCCATAGGCCTTGGAGCCGGGCGTGGCCACGATCCGCTGGGCCACTTCTTTCTGGAACATCAGCGTCAGGCTGTCCCAGAAAGGCGGCCAAGCCGCCGGCGTCAGCCATCGCACCAGCAGTTCGGTGCCCACGTTGTAGGGCAGGTTCGCGGCCACGCGCACCGGCGCGGACAGGTGCCGGGCCGTGTCGAGGTCAAGCGCGTCGGCGTTCAACACGTCGAGACGACCGGGGTATCGCTCGGCAATTTGCGCCAGTGCGGGAAGGCAGCGGCTGTCCTTTTCCACCGCCACCACCCGGCGCGCGCCCTCGGCCAGCAAACCCCGTGTCAGGCCACCGGGGCCGGGGCCGATTTCCAGCACGTCGTGATCGGCCAGTGATCCGGCCTGCCTGGCGATCCGGGCCGTCAGGTTCAGGTCGAGCAGGAAGTTCTGCCCCATGGCCTTTTTCGGGGCCAGGTCATGGGCCGCGATGACCTCGCGCAGGGGGGGCAGATCATCCATGGGTTGGTCGTCCTTCATGATGGTGGGAAACGCCTCGCGGGGGGCTTACCGCCCGTCGCGTGCGGTGGCCATCCGCGCGGCCATGCGCAGCGCCGCCACCATCGAGGCGGGATTGGCCCGGCCCGTCCCCGCGATGTCGAGCGCGGTGCCGTGGTCCGGCGAGGTCCGCACGAAGGGCAGGCCGAGCGTGACGTTGACGCCCTCGTCGAAGGCCAGCGTCTTGATCGGGATCAGCGCCTGGTCGTGATACATGGCCACGGCGGCATCATAGCGGGCGCGGGCAGCGGCGTGAAACATCGTGTCGGCGGAAAGCGGCCCGGTGATGTCCAGCCCCTCGGCACGCAGGGTTTCCAGCACGGGCGCGATCATCTCGATTTCCTCGTGCCCGATCTTGCCACCCTCGCCCGCATGGGGGTTCAGCCCCGCCACCGCGAGGCGCGGCGCGGCAATGCCGAAATCGCGAATGAGGCTGGCATGTGTGATGCGCATCGTCTGCGCCAGACCGTCTGCGGTCAGTGCCTCGGGCACCTGGGCCAGGGGGATGTGGATGGTGGCGGGCACAACGCGCAGGGTTTCGCTGGCCAGCATCATCACCACCCGATCTGCCCCGGCGAGATGTGCGAGGAACTCGGTATGGCCGGGAAAGCCGAAGCCAGCCCCGTCGATCAGGGCTTGCTTGTGGATCGGCGCGGTGGTCAGGGCGGCACAGTCCCCGGACCGGACGAGGTGAACGGCCTCCTCGATGGCGCGTATGACGTGGGGTGCATGGGCGGCATCGGGCATGCCGGGGCGGCGGGGTGCGCCGAAGTCGCTGGCGAGCACGGGCAAGCCGGTCGCGGTCTCTGCCGCGGCGGCGCTTTCCACCGCCTGCCATGGCGTGCCTTCGGGCAGGTGGGCCGGGTCGCCAATCCACAGGATCGGCACCTTTCCCTGCAGGGTCCGCCAGGCCGCCGCGGCGACCTCGGGGCCGATCCCGGCCGGGTCGCCGCAGCTGACGGCGATGGGCCGCATCAGTTGCCGGTGATCCGGGCCGAGGCGCGCAACTCGGCCAGCAGCGCTTCGGCATAGCCCGACAGCCGCTGCGACCGCAACTGGTTGCGGACCGCGTCGCGGTCCTGCGCGCCGTTCTCGGCGGGGGTGCGGCCGCAGAGCATCAGCAGAACCAGGGTG
Organism: Salibaculum sp.; assembly: GCF_035270045.1. Lineage (NCBI taxonomy): Bacteria > Pseudomonadati > Pseudomonadota > Alphaproteobacteria > Rhodobacterales > Roseobacteraceae > Salibaculum > Salibaculum sp. The sequence continues at coordinate 61,572 of NZ_DATFIP010000054.1, read as the reverse complement.
TCTCCCCCGGCACGGGTAAGCCCCCAGGAGGTCTCGCCGGGGTCGAGCTTGGCCAGTTCAACGGCCACGTCCTGCGGAATCTCGTCCGGTGGCAGCGCATTGCGTTCAAGCACCCGTGGCGGCTGGTCCCTGGCCACGCCGTACAGATCGTCGCAGGTATCCACCCGGCCGGCAACGCGCGCGGCACGGTCCAAAGCCTGCTCCGACAGGCCGCCGTCTATGTAGTAGGCGGCATAGTCGATCTCGGCGGGGGCGGGGGTGCCCCGTGTCACCTCGCGCAGGTCGCGCAGCTGGAACAGGGCGATGCCATTCTCGATGGGCAGCGGATCGGTCACTTCGCCCGGCGCGAGGCCCAGGAAGATCGGCCGCAGCGGTGCCGGGAAATTGCTGATTGGCAGCCAGTCGAGCCGCCCCCCACGCTCGCGAGAGGGCAGGGCCGAAACCCGGCTCGCCTCGGATTCGAAAGCCGAGAAGGACGTCAGCTCGCTGATCTGCTCGGCGCGCTGCATGGCCGCCTCGGCGCGTTCGGGCGGGGCCGGAATGATGATCTCGTTCAGCAAAACCTGGATTCCCGCGCCGCCCTCGGACCGGCCCAGGGCGCGATCCACCTCGGCTTCGGTGACGCGGGCGCGGCTGTCGTAGCGTTGACGGATGTAGTCGCGCCAGGTCGCGTTGATGCGGACGAAGTCACGCATGCTTTCTTCCTCGATCCCGTTCTGGCGCAGCACGGTCAGGAACTGGTCCAGGTCCTGGTCGGCGCGCGCGGCGAAATCCGTCATGGCCCGTTGCAGGCCCTCTTCGGTCAGGCGCAGCCCGGCGCGCTCAAGCTCCTGTGCCTTGAGACGCTCCTCGATCAGTTGCTCCCGGGCGAGGTCGGCGAGATCGCCCGGGGTGCGGAAGACCTCGAGCATCCGTTCGCGCTGTTCGATCTCGAAGGGTGTGATGGCCTTGTCGTTCACCGTGATCGCCGGCGAGAACTGCGCCTGCGCGGGCAGGGCGACGGGGACGAGAAGGGCGAGCAGGATCAGAACGGCACGCATCGGAACCTCTTGGCTTTTGTCGATGTCTCAGTCCTGGCAGCTGCGGGCTGGCCCTTCCCCGGTACGCCCGGAGGAAAAGCCGTTCAACCCCACGACCAGGCCGAAGTCGGTTGTCGGTTGCACAGTAGTCGAAGACGTGAAGCGGCGCGACACCGAAAAATCCACCGTCACGCATTCGTTGCGCCAGCCCAGTTCGAGCCCTGCCGTCGAGGGCGAACCATCGGCCAGATCATAGCGCATGTCGAGTCCCGCCGCCCAGCGGTCGTTGAAGCGATAGGCCCCGTCGAGGCTGATCTCGCGCACCGCCTTGCTGCGGTCCTCGTCGGCATCCTTTGGCAGGAAGATGTAGCCCGCCGCGAGGTCAATGCGCCGGGTGCGCCAGTCCAGAAGCGCTTCGGCCCGGGTCACGGCCAGACCGTCGTCGATCAATGTCCGGCCGCGCAGGCCCAGCCCCGTGCCGGTGTCCAGTCCGCCGGCGATCAGCCAGTCCGAGGCCGCACCGTCCAGCCCCGAGGTGTGCGTGAAGGCGGGGTTTTCCGTCGTGCGCAGCACCCGCCCGAACGTCAGGCGGCTGTGCCAGCCGGCCTGCCCGCGCCGGGACCAGCTCAGCCCCAGGGCGGCACTGGTTCCGGTTTCGGCGGCGTCCTCGCCGGGAAAGCGCGACAGCGCCAGCAGGCTGGCCTGGTCGAACTCGGCGGTGACGCTGTCCTCGTTCGGGGGCGTGTCGCCGGACTGGCCGGACCAGGCCAGTTGCACCACCGGTTCGAGCACATGCGCTGCCCGCGCGTCCTGCCGGATCAGGGGGTAGCGCAGGGTCACGGCGGCCTGTCCGGTGGTGCGGGTGGTGTCCCGGGCGGACGCATCGGGCGAAAAGGCGTAATGGTCAAGCCGCAGCCCCGCGCGGGTTTCCAAAACCAGCCCGGGTCCGGCGACATGGGCGCGGTGCCAGTCGGCCCAGACCCCCGCGCGCAGTGTGTCGCCCAGCCCGTCGGGCCCGGCATCCAGCGTGCGCAGGTGCCCTTCCAGCCCCGCGCCGTAGCTCAGCGTGCCGCCGATGGCCGGGGTGGTGCGCCGTTCCCGGCGGGCCTCGGCCACGAGCGGTGGCAGGCGGTCGTTGTCCTCGGCGGCGCGCAGGCTCTGGTAGAGGGTCAGGTGCGCGCGCCGCATCTCCCGGTCGGTGATCCGCGACAGGCTGATCTCGCTGTCCAGCCTGTCGCCGCCATTGATGCCGTAGTCCAGCAGGTAGGCGTCATCCGATGCGGTTTCGACGTCGAAGCGCAGCCGCGTGCCGCCGCCCAGCCGGAAGGCCCCGTCGGCAAAGAGATAGCCGCGCCCCCCGTCAACAAGGCTGTCGCGCGTGACGGCGCCCGAGACCTCGATCTCGCCGCGCAGGTAGGCCTGCCGGTAGCGAGCTTCCAGCGTGGCTGTCTCGGTCGAGATGTAGGGCGTCACGGTCAGGTCGCGATGGTCCCCCAGCCGGATGAAATAGGGCAGCTTGATCCCCGGTCCCAGCTGGTCGGTCGTGCGCAGTTCGGGGGCCAGCACGCCGGTTGCCCGGCTGACACTGGGGTCCGGCAGGCGCAGGCGCGGCAGCCAGAGGATCGGCACCCCGTAGACCCGGAACCGGGCATTCTCGAAAAAGAGCTGGCGCGCCTGCTGGTCGTGGATGACGCGCGCCGCGCGGATTTCCCACAGGGGTGGGCGGCCGTCGTCGCAGACCTTGCAGGAGGTCGCTGCGCTGCGGCTGAGTTGCGTGTAGCGCCCGCCGACCCGGTCGATGCGGTCGGCAGCCAGTTGCAGCCGGTCGTCCAGGATCAGCCGTGCCCCGCGCAGCAGCCCGTTTTCCAGCCGCGCATCCAGGTTGGCGCGCTCGGCGGTCAGGATCTCGCCCGCCTGGGTGCGAATGAAGATCGGGCCGGTGATCGCAAGACGGTCGGTGCCGCGGTCATAGGTGATGCGCGCCGCCGACAGCCGCGTGCCCTCGAAGAAGACCTCGACATTTCCCTCGGCGATCAGCCGTTCGCTGCCGGGCGGGACGATCACCCGGTCAGCCAGCAGAGTGGCGGATGCCTGCGCGGCCAGCGCTTGCGGCCAGAGCCACAACAGGCAGATCAGAACCAGCCGCCGCATCAGCCGTCCTCCAGGTGCAACAGCAGACCCAGCGACGCCGCGATCCCCGCGACCGGCGGCGCCCAGGCGGCCAGCGCAACCGGGATCTGGCCGTTGTCGCCGAGGATTTGTGCGAAATTGCGCAGGAAATAAAGCCCGAAGCTGAGCACAACCGCCGTGAGCACCAGCAGCCCCACGCGCCGCCCCCGCTGGGGACGCATGGTAAAGCCCGCCGCGATCAGCACCATGGCGCAGAGGAACAGCGGCTGGGCCAGTTCCATCTGGAGCCAGACCCGGTGGCGCAGCGCCGAGAAACCCGCGGCCTCCAGCCGGTCGATGAAGGCGGGCAGGTCCCACACGGAAATCGAGCTGGGGGTCCCGAAACTGTCGCGGATCCGGTCTGCAGACAGAGTCGAAGGGATGCGCAGGCTTGCGTGCGTCGTGGCCCATTGCTCGGCCACGCGGCTGTCGGAGAGCGGCCATGACTTGGCATCGGTCAGCACCCAGGCCCCCGGTGTCAGCTCGGCGCTGGCGGCCTCGACGCGGCGTATGGGCCCGCCCTCCTGCGTGAAGGTGATAAAGGTGACATCTTCAAGGACGGTGCCGTCAAGGTTGGTCGCCTCGGCCCGGATCACCGTCTGCCGCTCGGCGTCGCCCTGGCGCAACCAGAGCCCGTCGTCCGAAATCGACAGGATGCTGGACCGATTCTCGCGCAGGCTGGAGGAACGGTTCTCGTATTCCTTCAGCGTGGCGGCGACGATGGGATTGAACAGGGCCACCGCCAGAAGGCCGATCAGGAGGGTCATCATCAGCGGCCCGAGAAAGGCGCGCAGCGCCGAGCGGCCCGCGGCCCGCGCCACCACCAGTTCCGATGACCGCGACAGCCCCAGGAAAAGCGCGATGGCGCTGAGCACGGTGATGAGCGGCAGCAACTCGTAAAGCGCCTGTGGCAGGTTCAGCAGGGTCAGCGCCACCACCTGCGCCGGGCCGGCTTCGGTTCCGGCGAAACGGCGGCCCTGCTCGACCAGGTCGATGAAGCCGTTGAGCAGCAGGAATATTCCGAAGGTGCTGGCGAAACTGACCATGAAGCGGCGCGAGAAATAGCGGTGCAGGATCATGCCGCGCCCCCCTCGGGCAGTGTCGGGCGCCGGCGCAACAGGTAGGGGCGGGCGCTGGCGACAAGCAGCGCGAGGCCGGCGGCGAGGCCGAAGGCCAGGCCGGCATAGGCGGCGGGCCAGGCGCCGAGCGCGGCGCGGGCCGCCCCCATCCCGGCGCTTTCCACCGACTTCATGACCACGACCAGCACCACCGCGCCCAGGATCTGTTGCCAAAGCCCGAAGCGGCTGAACCCGCCCACCAGAAGGGCGGCGAAGCCCAGCAGCGCACCGACCAGCGCCGTCAGCGGCTGCACGAACCGGTCATGCCCCTCGTGCACAAGGTAGGCGGCGCTTCTGCCCGTTTCCTCTTCAAGCGCCGGGGTGGGCGACAGGAGCTCGGCCGTGGTCAGTTCGCGCGCCGAGCGGCTGCGATCGCCCACCTCGGGGACGAGCGCGCTGACGTCGTAGGCGAAATCGTCGAAGCTGGTCGTGAACAAGCGTTGATCCTCGTGAACAAGGGTCTGTGCCAGTCCGTCGATCATGACCAGTTGGGGTCCGGCCTCGGCCCGCACGAGGAAGGCGCGGCTGGCCGTGTAGCCGATGTGCCGGTCCGCGCGGCGGCTGTCCGAAAGGAAGACATCGCGCAGCTCCCCCTGGGCCGAGACATCGCGGACGAAGAGGGTCACACCGGCCGAGGGTGACATGAACTGCCCCTGCGTCAGCAACCGTGCCGAGAGGTTGCGCGAGATCTCGGCCTGGCGCTCGATGAGGCGGCCCTGGGACAGCGGCACAAGTACGTGGGTCAGCACCAGCATCAACGCGGTCACGATCCCCCCGAAGACGACCACGGGCCGCGCCAGCCGGAACGCCGAATAGCCGGTGGCCTGGACAACCACCAGTTCGCTTTCCGAGGCCATGCGGTTGGTCACGTAGACGGCAGAGGCGAAGGCGGCCAGCGGCAGCACGATCTGGATCAGCGCGGGCAGCGAGAGCGCCGTCAGTTCCAGGAAGACCCAGGCCGACTGCCCGTCGGTAATGATCTGGTCAAAGAGCTGAACCGCCTGGTTGATCCAGTACATCAGCACCAGCACGAGGGAGAAAAAGCCGAAGACGGTAAGGAATTGCGACAGCATGTAGCGGTCGAATCGCGGCACCTGTCTTCCCCCGTGTCGTGCTGGCCCCGCGGGCCCTTGGCAGTGGATGGAAGGTATCCCAGTTTGCGGGGCAACCCAAGTGCTCTCTGGCCATCGGGCGAGGGGCAGGCTACCTCTTGCCCGACAGCCAGACGGCAGAACACATGACAGCAAGGAGCGCCCCATGTCCCGACCCGCCGAAATCCGCTTTCACGAGACCGACCTGGAGGGACTTGCCGAGCGCGCGGGCCGTATCGCGGTGGTGGTCACGCCCGATGGCAAGCTCGACCAGGGCGCGCGCCGGGTGAACAGCCTGACCAAGAAGGCAGTGGCGCGGCTCGTCGGCAGCGACCGTTTCGAGAAGGCCGCCGCCGGCGATGTGATGACGCTGGACTGGCCTGCCGGGCTGGCCGCCGAGGCGGTGCTGGTGGTCAAGTTGCCGCGCCGTCCCGGCATCGAAGAGGCGCGCCGCGCGGGCGCGGAGCTGGCCAAGGTCCGCGGCAAGGGTGACCTGCTTGTCCTGCTGGGCAGCACCGGGCGGGGGGCCGACCTGTCGCTTGGCCTGGCGCTGCGCGGTTACGGATTCGAGGCCCACAAGACCGACCCCGCCACGGCGCCGGGCCCGGTGGACATCATGGCTTCCAGGCCCGAGGACCTCGCGCAGGAGGCCGCGCCCATGGCCGCCGTGGCCGAGGGAGTCTTCTTTACCCGTGATCTTGTCAATGAACCGGCCAATGTGCTGACCACCGACGATTTCGCCGCGCGGCTGGCGGCGATGCACGACCTCGGGCTCGAGGTCGAGATCCTCGAAGAGTCCGATCTGGAAAACCTCGGAATGGGTGCGCTGCTCTCCGTGGGGCAGGGCAGCGCCAGTCCCTCCAAGGTGGTCGTCATGCAGTGGCGGGGCGGCGGCGACCAGGCGCCGCTCGCGCTGGTGGGGAAGGGCGTGGTCTTCGACACTGGCGGGATCAGCCTGAAACCGGCCGCGGGCATGGAGGACATGACCATGGACATGGGCGGCGCGGGCGTCGTTTCCGGTGTCATGCGCGCGCTGGCCCTGCGCGGGGCCAAGGCCAATGTCGTGGGCCTTGTCGGGCTGGTCGAGAACATGCCCTCGGGCACGGCCACGCGCCCCGGCGACGTGGTCAAGACGATGAAGGGCGACACCGTCGAGATCATCAATACCGACGCCGAGGGGCGCATGGTGCTTGCCGATGTGCTCTGGTACGCGCAAGAGCGGTTCAAGCCCGCGGGCCTGATCGACCTGGCCACCCTGACAGGCGCCATGGTGATCGCCTTGGGGCACGAGAACGCGGGCGTCTTCAGCAATGACGACGCGCTCGCGGGGGCCTTTCTCAAGGCAGCGGGGGCCGAGGGCGAGGGCGCCTGGCGCCTGCCCATGGGCGCGGCCTATGACGAACAGCTCAAGAGCCGGATTGCCGACATGAAGCACGTGGGCGGCCGCCCCGCGGGGTCGATCACCGCTGCGCAATTCCTGGGCCGTTTCGTGCAGGAGGGGGTGCCCTGGTGCCACCTCGATATCGCGGGCGTGACCGTACAGACCAAGGATACGGCGCTGGCGCCACAAGGGGCCACGGGCTGGGGCGTGCTGGCGCTCAACCGCCTTGTCGCGGACCGCTACGAGGGGTAGCGGAATGGGCGCGGCCTACTTCTACCACCTGACCACGCAACCGCTCGAACGGGTCCTGCCGATGCTTCTGGACAAGGCGCGCGGGGCGGGCTGGCGCATCGAGGTGCGGGGCAAGGATGCCGCGCGCATGGCGGAGCTGGACGCCGCGCTCTGGCTTGGCCCCGAGGAGGGGTTCCTGCCGCACGGGCTGTCCGGCGGGCCGCACGACGCGGACCAGCCGATCCTGCTGACGACGGGGCCGGACGCGGGCAACGCCCCCACCTGCATCATGTCCGTGGACGGCGCCGATGTGACCCCCGGGGAAGTTCTGGCCATGGAGCGGGCCTGCGTGATCTTCGACGGCCATGACGGCACGGCGGTGCAGGTGGCCCGCGGCCAGTGGAAGGCCCTGACGCAGGCGGGCTGCGCGGCGCAATACTGGTCGCAGGAAAGCGGGCGATGGGAAAAGAAGGCCGAGGCGGGCGGCTGATCCCGCGCGGCCCGGCGCACGGACGAAAGGGCCGCGCGGGGAGGGAACTCTGAATGGGTTGCGGGTTTCCTGACAGCGGTCATTCGCGTTGAGTGCGGCGAAAAAACCGGTTCGCGCCCTTGCCGAGCGATGCTGCGGCGTCTCAGGACAACCGAAATCCTGTACCAAGCGAGCATCCTGGCCGCATTTTATTCCCACGTTCGATCGTCGCGGAAAATTTCATTTGCTCCATGAATGGACGTGAACATCGCGCCCGGAGTGGCCCTTCATGATCTTGACGGCCAGTTCCTCGCGTTCCTTGTTATCAACACGGACCCAAAGAAGAATGCCGCCGTGTTCGATCTGATTTGCGTAATAGTCCTTGTGATGCTTGCCCACCCGGCGCGCCAGCAATGTGCCGATCACGGCAGAGGGGCTGCCGCCGATGGCAATGGCAGCAATGGAGGCCGCAAGCGTGCTTGCCGGCGTGAGCATTGCAGCCATGGCGATATATGACCCGACAAAGAAGAACCCTCCAGCGATCGCGCCTTCCAGTTCACCGATGGCTTCTTCGGATACAAAATGCGCGCGCGGCGCATGCGGATCGTCTTCCAGATCGGAGGCGCGCCAATACGCCTTGCCAAGCTTTTCCTTCAAGACACTCTCATTGGCCAAAAGGCTGATGTTGGAATGGTGAATTCCGACCATTCGCAGATCATAGAACGCTTGTTGCAGGTCCTCGAACGTGTCGAACACGCCGACGGCCTCGGGGGTGTCGATCACCATGGTCTTGTGCTGTTCATTTTCCGGTTCAACCATGCGTGCCTCCCGAGTCCGATCTGGCCATGTCACGACATTGGTAGACATCCACCACATGCAATGCATTGACACGGGTCAAGGACGGCACGGCGATCCGATGATAGCTGCGACCCGTCAGCTTGGCCCGCTGGCGTTCGCCCTGGAGAACCGGCCGGGAGTTTTCCGAGATGGGCGGTCTGCCCTGACCAGCCCCGCCGCCCCGCGCCATGGCCGCTTCGGGCTGAGAGCGGTCCTTGCCGTCTGCGTGCGCGGCATGTGCCCAAGGCCGCGCATGGAGTGGTGACCGCGCATGGAAGACCGCGCCTCGCCGCCCTATCGCGTCAGGATCAGCCGGTTGTCCGCTATCTCGATCCGCTCGAACCGGTTCAGGTAGGTCATGCCCAGCAGCGAACGGTCCATCTGCCCGCCGTTGACCGAGGCGCGCAGGTTGCGGTCCTCGACCGGTCCGAGGGCGACGCGGTCCAGCACCACGGGCGCGATGCGCACCTCGCCGTTGGCCGTCCGGGCGGTGCCGATGAAGTTCAGATCCGCCGGGTCCAGCCCCACGCGGGCGGCGTCCTGGCGTGTCAGCACCACCTGCGTGGCCCCGGTATCCACCAGGAAGGGAACGGTGACGCCGTTGACCTGCAAATCCAGGTGAAAATGCCCGTCGCGGCCGCGCGGGACCTCGACCACATTTTCGGAAATGGTCGCCTGGGTCAGGGTCAGATCGCCCTTCATGTCCTGCCACAGCCCCGCGGCGGCGATGGCGCCCACGAAGATCAGGACCCAGATCATCGCCTGCTGGGCCATCTGGGAGCCACGCAACCGGCTGTGCGCCAGGTAGGACCCAAGGATGGCCACCCCCAGTATCGAGAGAAACACGAATGATGCGATCTGGTCTCCGGTCATTGGCAACAGATAGGGTTTATCCGCCCAGACCGAAAGACCTCAGACCGTCGAGGACGAATTGCACCGAAAGCGCGGCCAGCAGCATCCCCAGCAGTCGCGTGACGACGTTGATGCCGACCTTGCCCAGCAGCCGCTCCAGCAGGCCCGCGCCCAGGAACATGATCAGCACCAATGCCAGCACCGCCAGCAGCACGCCCATGATGGCAGCAAAGCCGACCAGCCCCTCGCCCCGGCCCACCAGCAGGATGATGGTGGCAATGGCCCCCGGTCCCGCGATCAGCGGGATGGCAAGGGGGAAGACCGACGGGTCGTCGTCGTCTTCCTCGTCCTCGTCGGCCTGATCGCGGCGGCGCTTCTGGCGGCGTTCGAACAGCATGTCCAGAGCGGTCAGGAACAGCAGGATTCCGCCCGCGACGCGAAAGGCGGGCATCGAGATGCCGATGAACCCGAGCACGGCTTCGCCGAAGAGCGCGAAGACCAGCAGGATCGCGAAACTGATGACACAGGCCCGCACCGCGAGCGCCCGGCGCCTTGTTGCGGTCATGCCCCGGGTCAGGGCGACGAAGATCGGGGTCAGCCCGATCGGGTCGATCACCACGAAAAGCGCGGCGAAGGCGGTGACGAGGAAGGCCAGGTCGATCATGCCCGCGACCCTAGGCGGGCGCGACCCGCGTGACCAGCCCCCGCGACCCGCCCAAGCATTGACAGCGGCATGCACGCTGGCCTACCCGTCGGAAGACGGTTCCCGGCGGTCACACACCGTTGGGTGAAAAGGGAACGTGGTGCGCCCGATCCGGGCAATTCCGCGGCTGCCCCCGCAACTGTAAGCGGCGAGCGGCGCCGAAACTGACCACTGGGGACGATGCCCCCGGGAAGGTCCGGTGACCGCCCCGACCCGCGAGCCAGGAGACCTGCCGTCGTGACTGTCAACCCGGGCGGGGTGCCCTGGCAAGGCGTCTGCGATGACAGAAGGTCCCGTCTGACCAGTGCCGCGCCAGCCTCCGCCGCAAAGCGCGGAGGGCGCGATGATCCTGAACGATATCCTGAATGCCATGCGGGTGCCGGGCTGCTCGGACGCACGGGCCCGGCAACTTGCCCACATGGGCTACGTCGAATGGCTGGGCGCGCTGCCCGGCACGGCGAACTACCCCGAAGCCGTCGTCCGTGCGCTGGGGGCCGCGGCCCCCCTTCGGGACGACGAACCGTCGGTGGCCGAGTTCTGCCGGCTGCTGGAGAACAGCCTCAACCGTCCGCTGGAGCCGCTGACGCTGATCCCCCCACGGCCGGGCCGACGTGGCGGCACGCGCGGGCGGCGGGCGATGCTTTAGCGGGCATTCCCAAGCGGCGTTCCCCGCCGTCGGCAGCACCCCGGTCAGAGGCGGTCAACCGGCCTCGGCGGAGTCCAGTTTCTGTTGCGCGGCCAACCAGAGGGTCTCGGCACGCTCCAGCCCCTCCATCACCTCGGCATACTTGCGGTTCCATGTTTCCAGCTCACCCGCCTTGCCGTCCTCGTAGAGCGCGGGATCGGCCAGCTTTCCGGCCAGTTTCCCGCGCATCTCCTCGATCTTGGCGACGCGGGCCTCGCATTTTCGCACCTCGGCGCGCAGTTCCATGATGCGGTCGCGCGAGGGACGGGGGGCCTTGGGTTTTGCAGGCTTCGCCGGCTTGTCGCCCGAGATCAACAGCTTGCGATAGGCCTCGAGGTCCTCGTCGAAGCCCGTCACGCGGCCGTTCTTGACCAGCCAGAGCCTGTCGGCCACCAGGCTGAGCAGGTGCATGTCGTGGCTGACCAGCACCACCGCGCCGGAGTAGGCCGTCAGCGCCTCGACCAGGGCCTCGCGGCTTTCGATGTCAAGGTGGTTGGTCGGCTCGTCCAGGATCAACAGATGCGGCGCGTCGATCGTGGCAAGCAGAAGCGACAGCCGCGCCTTTTGCCCCCCCGACAGCTTGGCCGCGGGAAGCTCGGCCTGGTCTGCGGTCAGTCCGAAGCCCGCCAGCCGCGCCCGCAGGCGGCCCGGGGCCTCGTCGGGACGTTCGCGGCGCACGTGATCCAGCGGCGTGTCCTCGGGGCGCAGTTCCTCCAGCTGGTGCTGGGCGAAGTAGCCCACGCGCAGTTTATTGTGGGCGGTGAACGTCCCCTTCTGAGGGTGAAGTTTTCCGGCCAAGAGCTTGGAAAGCGTCGATTTACCCTCGCCGTTTCGGCCCAGAAGCGCGATCCGGTCGTCCTGGTCTATGCGCAGCGACAGCCGGTCCAGAACCGTGGTTTCGCCATAGCCCACGGCGACCCCGTCGGTCGCGATGATCGGCGGTGAGAGCTCCTCTGGTTCGGGAAAGCTGAAGGCGCGCAGGGCAGCCTCTTGCGGGGTCGAGATCAGGCTGATCCGCTCGATCATCTTAAGCCGCGATTGGGCCTGTTTCGCCTTGGAGGCCTTGGCCCGGAACCGGTCGACGAAGCTCTGCAGGTGGGCGACCCGGTCCTGCGCCTTGCGGTTCTGTGCTTCGGCGACGGCCAGCCGCGCGGCGCGCTGTTCGGCGAAACGGTCGTAGGGCGTGGCGTAATAGGTGAGCTTGCGGTCTTCGAGGTGCAGGATGCCGCCCACGGCCCGGTTCAGCAGACCACGGTCATGGCTGACCACAAGCACCGTGTGGGGGTAACGCGACAGGTAGCTTTCCAGCCAGAGCGCACCTTCGAGGTCGAGGTAGTTGGTCGGCTCGTCCAGCAAAAGCAGGTCAGGGGCAGAGAACAGGACAGCGGCAAGCGCCACGCGCATCCGCCAGCCGCCCGAAAAGGCCGAACAGGGCATGCGCTGCTCGGTATCGGTAAAGCCCAGCCCCTTCAGGATCGCGCTGGCCCGCGCCTCGGCCGACCAGGCGTCGATATCCGTCAGCCTGGTCTGGATTTCGGCGATGCGGGCGGGGTCCTCGGTGTCCTCGGCCATCAGGGCCAGGCGCTCGGTATCGGCCGCCAGCACCGTGTCCAGAAGCGAGGTGTCCGAGCCCGGCACCTCCTGGCTGACACCGCCGATGCGGGCGCCCCTGGGCAGGTCGATCGTGCCGCCCTCAAGCGTCAGTTCACCCCGGATCAGGCGGAACAGCGTGGTCTTGCCGGTGCCGTTGCGCCCCACCACGCCCACCTTGTGGCCGGTGGGAATGACGGCGCTGGCGTTCTCGATCAGGGGGCGGCCCTCGACCGAGTAGGAAATGTCTGAAATTCGCAGCATGCCGCAGGAGGTGCCAGAGGGCGGCAGCCGCGTCAATCGCACCTTTTCAAGCCGACCCCCCCATGCTATCGGCGCGGCGATATTCAACCCGACCATCGAGGAATGACCCATGGCCACCGAACGCACCCTGTCGATCATCAAGCCCGACGCCACCGCCCGCAACCTGACCGGCAAGATCAATGCCAAGTTCGAGGACGCCGGCCTGCGCATCGTCGCCCAGAAGCGCATCCAGCTGACCAAGGCCCAGGCCGAGCAGTTCTACGCTGTCCACGCCGAGCGCCCCTTTTTCGACGAACTGACCGGCTTCATGGCGTCGGCCCCGGTCGTCGTGCAGGTCCTTGAAGGCGAGGGCGCCATTGCAAGGAACCGCGAAGTCATGGGCGCGACCAACCCGGCGGATGCAGCGGCCGGCACGATCCGCGCCGAGTTCGCCCAGTCGGTCGGCGAGAATTCGGTTCACGGGTCCGACGCGCCGGACACCGCCGCCGAAGAGATCGCATTCTTCTTTTCGGGCCTCGAACTGGTGGGCTGAGTCGGACCGGAATTCCATGACTTCGATGCCGCCCGGACCTAGCCGTCCGGGCGGTTTTCCTTTGCCAGCGCCCATTGGGTCAGGGGCGGGCCGATCACCTCGAATATCACGGTCGAGGCGACGGTGACGGCAAGAACGGTCGCGCCCGCCTGCGGGAACCGTTCGGCCGCCACCAGCGCCATGCCGACCGCAACGCCGGCCTGCGGTAGCAGGGCGGCGGCGGTGCGGGCCCCGTGGGCCGGCGTCATCCCGGCCATCGGCCCGCCGATCGTCCCGCCCAGGAGACGCCCCATCAGGCGCAGCCCCATGTAGGCTGCCCCGGCCCAGCCCGCCGCCACCAGCGCGCCGATGTCCAGCGAGGCCCCGGCCATGACGAAGAACAGCAGCAGGAAGGGCCACTCGATACGCTCGATCTCGTGGAAAGGGCGGTCGTGGTGGCGGGCCAGGTTCGTGACCAGCGCACCGGCGGTCATCCCCGCGATCAGGAATGACACGTCAAGCCAGAGTGCCAGCCCCGCGATGACCAGGACAAGTCCCAGTGCCTCGATCAGGGTGGGCTCGCCCGGTTTGACCCGCCCGGTCAGGGCGGCGGCGGGCAGTCCGAGCGCAAGGCCAAGCATGACGGCCCCGCCGATCTCGTAGCCCGCATCGGCGAGCACAGCGGCGTCGCCGTTTCCGCCGACCGTCGCAGCCAGGGTGAGCAGGAGCGAGAAGGCCAGCAGGCCCCAGGCGTCGTCGATGGCCACGATGCCGATCAGGAGTTTGCCGAAGGGAGTAGTCTGGGCGTCGGCCTCGCGGATCACGTCCAGCGTTGCTGCCGGGGCGGTCGCGGTGGCGATTCCCGCCAGCAAAAGTGCGGCCACCAGCGATGTGCCCAGCGCCCAGAGGCCCAGCCCGACCACCAACGCCGTGCCCGCTACCAGGGCCAGCGACATGACCAGGATGGCGCGGCCCTGGGCGGCCAGGGTGCCCCGATCAAGGCTGCCACCCATCAGGAAGGCGACCATGGTCAGCGCCGTCGGTGCCAGCACTTCGTGGGCGGAATGGATGTCGATGGGCAGCCAGTCCAGCCCCGGCGGGCCCACGATGACCCCCATCAGGATCAGCAGCGTCACGCGGGGGACATGGACAACATGCCCGACAGCGTCCAACGCCAGCCCGGCAAGGAACAGCAGGCCGATGGCAAGGATCACGATTTCCGGTGTCATGGCGCCACGTTAGGCCGCGGCGGCCCGCGCTTCAAGCGCGGCAGTGGCGCGCGAACTCTCGGTCGCGCAATCCGGTTTCGACCAGCAGGCAGCGGTCGCGGGCTTCGTAGTAGTAGCCGCGCGCGTACCACATCACCGCGGCGTCGATGTCGCCATCGGCCACCAGCCAGGCCCCCCGCAGGTAGCGGCCCGCGTAGGTCAGGTTCGTTTCGGCGTCGAGGAGCGTCCCGGGCGGACCGGAATGGCCCATCTGCGCGGCGGTTTCGGGCAGGATCTGCATCAACCCCCAGTAAGGCCCGTTCCGCGCGCCGGGGCGATAGTCGCTTTCGCGCTGAATGACACGGTGCAACAGCGGCTCGGGGATGTCATGGATGTCGGCGTATTCCTCGACCAGCGCCCGCATTTCGGGCGTCTCTCCGGGATAAAGCGCCCGCTGTTCCGCCTTGCGGACCTCCGGCGTCGGGCTGCCGCCACAGGCGGGCAGGATGGCAAGAAGAAGCAGGGCCGGGATCAGTCGCATGGCCGACAGGAATAGCCCCGGAAAGATCATCTGCATAGTCCCGCATTCGGGGATCGGCGAGAGCACGCCGGGGTGATCGGAGCGATCTGGATGAAAACCGCGGACCGGGGCCGGGTGGCGCGGTGGGAGAGGGCCGCGCGCCGGGCCGCCGATCCGCGGGTCTGCTGCGCGCCCTGAAAGGAGGACAGGGCACGCAATTGGGTCGGACGGCCCTCAGATGCTGGCGAAGTCCCGGAACAGCACCGGTTTCGGCGGTCCGGGGCGTCGCCGCGTGCCCGCGTTCGTGGGCTGGCGGGTCGCGGGCGGTGGTGTGGGCCCGTTTGCGCTGTTCGTCGCGCTATCATGTGCCATGACGGTCACCTGCTCTGTTTGTCCTGGTCTGCCTCGCCGACGTTGTCGGATGGCCTCTTGACGGGCCATCCTCCGACGTCAGCAGGCAAGGGCGACCAGAGCGGGGCGGAAATGTGGCAATTCCGGGGCGATTGTGCGGACCCGCCGGGCGATGGCCGGTCAGTTGCGCATGGGGATGCCTTCTTCCCAGCGGAACCCCACGCCGCCGCCCTGCCAGACCCCGTCGCCGAAGGGGCTGGGGCCGTCGATGTCCAACGCCGCGGGCAGGCCGTTGTCGGGCACAAGGTCTCGTGTGCCACGCACGGTGCTGCGGTGCATGATCCGCAGGCCCTGGTCCTCGGCGGGCATGTGCGCCTCGGGGGCTGCGCGATGGGCCACGGCCAGGTTGTCGATGAAGACGCAATCGTTCTCGCGGTATTCATAGGCCGTGGCATAGCCGCCCTGAAGGCCTGCGTTCAGGATGTCGTTGTAGGTATGGCACAGCGTCTTGAGAGCATCGGCATCGAGCAGGCGCGCCCCGCCGGCACCGGGCAGGACTTCGACCACCGCGCCGGTCATGCCCAGGTGCAACCAGATGCAGGCCTGTCCCGAGACCGGGTGACGATGGACAAGCGGATGGACCACGCCCGAGGCTGAATTTACCGAGGCCAGCCGCGACCAGTGGTCCTGCGTCTCTTGCGGCAGGGCGTCATGGGCCAGCCCCTGGTGGGCGAACCATGTGCCGCCGCCTTTCTCGGCCGGCCGCACGATGTGATAGCCCGAATGCGAAAAGGTCGCGGGCAGGAAGCTGCCGTCGTTGTGCCATTGCGGCCCGACCCCTGGAATACCGTGGCGGCGATCATTGGACAGGCGGAAGATATGCGGATTGCCACCCGGCGTGGCGGGGTGAACGCCATGGGTGCTGTGCAGCTCGCGCCCGCCGAACCAACACGAGGCGCGCAGAAAAGCCTCGGGATCGACGGGCTGGTCGTTCTTGAAGACGAGAAAACCGCGCACGGCCATTTCCTGTTCGAGGGCATCCAGCACGTCGCGGGACGGGGTCTGCTCGGCGGACAGGTCGATACCGTGAACCTCGGCGCCGATGGGGTCGAGGGGGCGGATCTCTGCCCCGGCGGTCGCGATCAGGGCTTGGCGCTCGGGGTCGATCGTGTGCGGCAGGATCATGGGCGCACCTCCTTTCAATATTCTTCCTACCTAGGTTGCGGCCCACGGGCGTGAAAGGGGGGCTCCGGGCCGCTTCGCCTGGTCAGTGGTCCCGATCTGCGGGTAACGGGGCGGCGCGACGCGGCAGCGGTGTATCCAGCCCGACGTCGCCGTAGGCCCGGACGCGGTCCTCGCCGCAGCGGAAACCATGGGCACGGGCATCGGCCACGGCCCGGGCAAGCGCATTGGCCCCCGCGGTTGGGCTGGCGTCAACGATGCCCACCATGCAGCTTTCGTCCCCCGCGCCTCGCGCGACGCTGCTGATGACCAGGATCTCACGCGGGTCGGGGTCCGGGCCGACGAACCAGCGATGGATGGTGGCCACGATCCGTGCCGCCCCTCCCGTGCCATGCTGCCGCCATTCCACGGTCTCGTGCACGCTGTTGAAACTGGTGAAACTTTCCCACGGGCCGAAGCGGCGGGTGCTGCCGTAATCCATCGAGACGCGCGCGTCACCCTCGGCCAGCATGAGGGAAAGCCCCGCCGGCCCGGGACAGACCAGCCGCCCGCCCATGCCGGCCTCGTCCGCCGGGCGGTCGGTGTCCGGGGCCGTGCAATCGGTCTGCCAGTCATGCGTGGTATAGAGGCTGCGGACCTCCTGCGCCCCGGCCTGAACCGGCAGGACCAGCGCAAGAAAGGCCAGCGCCCGTATCATTGCGCGGGCCTCCGCACCACCACGCGGTCGAACAGGGCCAATGTCTGCTCGGGGCCCAGAGTGCCGGCGAAGATGGCAGGCGGCCCCTGCGTGCGCAGCAGGGTGACAGGTTGGGTCTCCAGCATCCCGGGGCCGTCCGGCCGCATGGACCAGCCGTTCATGTCCAGCCGCGCGCGGTAATCCCGACCCGTCTTGACCAGGCTGAGCGTCGCGCCCTTGTCCTCGAAGTCGGACAGGATGCGGCCAAGGTCGTAATCGCGCGGACAGCAGGAATCGCTGGCGATCTCCAGCGCGTCGCTGGTTTCTTCGCCACCGGTGACGGCCAGCAGCTTGAGCCACATGTCGTCGTTCGAGTTGCCCTGGCGGTAGACTTCGGCAACCACGTAATTGTCCGGGTCGGCATAGCGCCCGACCTGCAGGATGGCGCGGCGTCCGCCGAGGGACTTCACCTGCCCCATGCGGGCCGTGAACGCGGCGGCGATCTCCCAGTCGCCTTCGGGCAATTCGGCGGCCGTCCAGGAAAAGACATTGGGCTGGTCGGGCTTGCCGAGGTAGCCGTCAGCGACGGTCATGGTCATGAGCGCGCCGTCCTCGAGGACAAAGCCGTTCGGATCGGGCTGCTGAACGGCCCAGTCCGCACCCAGTTCGGCCCGGTCGAAGTCATCCTCGAAGATCGGTCCGGCTGGCGCGGGGGCCGGCTGGCTGACTTCCTGAAGGGCGTCCGTCAGGCTTTCGGCATTTGCGGCGGCCATGTAACGGCCGCCGGTGCGCTCGGCCAGGCAGGCCAATTGTCCATCCGGGTCGGCCACGTCGAAGCCCACCACGTGGGCGGTCAGTGGTGTGCCCGCTTGCGCCAACTCCGCGCCCAGCGCGCAGAGATCAGCGCCGCAGTTTTCCAGCCCGTCGGTGACCACAACGACCGAGGACGCCGCGCCCCCCGCGCCAAGGCTGTCACGCGCGGCGCGCACCGCGGCACCGATGGGGGTCTTGCCGCGGGGGCTGATGCCTTCCATCAAGGCGCCCAGCCCGGCCCGGTCCAGCGGGGCCGGGTCGGCCAGCACCTCGATGTCCTGGCAGTCGCCCTCGCGCCGGTGGCCATAGGCCATCAGTCCCAGGGCGGTGTCCTCGGGCCAGTCGGCCAGCATCCGGTCGATCGAGTCGCGGGCGATCTCGATCTTGGCGCGCCCGTCGATCTGGCCCCACATGCTGCCCGACCCGTCGAGGATCAACATTGTGCGCGACGCCGCAGTGTCCTGCGACAGGGCAGGGGCTGCGGCCAAGGTGACGACAAGGATGGCGGCCAGGCGGGCGAGATCTGTGATCGGTTTCACGGCGGGACTCCCGGGGTTGATGCCGGGGGCGCGACGTCCACCTGCCAGTGGCCACCACGGCACCGCAATGGTGGCAGCGGCGGCGCGACCGCGCGATGGGGGCACGCCCCCGGAGGATCGAATCACGATCAGCTTGTCGCAACACCCCTGCATGGATCAACCCGGCGTGCCCGGTCATTCACGGACCGATGCGGTTGCAACCCGATAGAGGGCGCGCGCGGGGACGTTACATGGCGTGCGACCGTGCCCTCTGCACTCCCAACTCCGCAATCGCCCGGAAAACTGCCGGGTGTCGCCGGGCGATGGCAGCAGGACCGGCGGACACAGGTCGCAAGGGCGGCCAAAACACCGCGAACCGCGCCGCGCCGGTCAGGTCGCAGGGTCCGCCGATGCCAGACGCAGTCCCTTGCCGCCCAGATCGCGGAAGGCACGCTGGCGGCAGGTCAGGACGATGATCTGCAGATCGCCCGCCTGCCGATGAAGGGCGTCGAACATGCGCTCGATCCGGTCGTCATCAGTGAAGACCAGCGCGTCGTCGAGGATCACTGGCGCAACCCGTCCGGCGGTGGCCAGCATCCGGGCGAAGGCCAGCCGCACCAGCAGCGCCACCTGCTCCTGCGTGCCGCCCGACAGGATGTCGATCGGTTCTTCCTGGCCATCGCGGATCAGCGCGTCGGGCAGCAGCGATTCCTCGCCCCAGGTCAGTTCGGCCTCGGGCCAGAGCAGGTGCAGAAGCGGCTTCAATTCCCGCGCGATCGGAGTGAAGTAGCGCTCGCGCGCCTCGGTGCGGGCGGCCTCAAGCGCCTTTTCCAGCCGCTGTAGTACCGCCACCTCGTGCTCGATCCGGGCGAGGGTGGCCTTGGCCGCGCTGAGCGCCTCTTCGGTTTCGGCCAGCCGTTCCTCGACCGCGTCGCCGGAGGACCGGGTGATACGTTCGTCGAGCCGGGCGAGGAGCGGTTTCAGGCGGGCGATCTCGTCGCGCGCGCCTTGATCGACCGAGGCGGCCCGGTTCAGCGCGGCCTCGGTGCCGGCGAGGTCGGGGGCATGGCTTGCCTTTTCGGCATGGATTTTCTCGGCGGCGGCGAGGGCTTCGCCCGCCTGCGCGGCCTCGGAGGCCAGCGCCTCTTCGGTGCTCCCGCGGTACTTCGCCAACGCACCTTCGGCCCGGGTCAGGCGGTCCCTGAGAGAGGCGAGCGCGGTTTCGGCGCGGGTGGCGGCCTCGCGGGCGTCGGACAGGCGGTCAGACGTTGTATCGAGGGCAACGCGAGCCTGCGTGTGGGCCGCGCTTGCCGCCTCCAGTGCGGCTTCGGCCTCCTCCGGGTCGGTGGCGTCGGTGTCGGACTCCACCTGCGGGATTTCTGCCAGCGCCTCGCGCAGTGGGTCGATGCCGTCGGGGGCAAGACTGTTCAGGACTGCCTTCGCCTCGCCATGCGCGCGTTCCGCTTCAACCCGGGCGGCGGCGCTGGCGCGGGCCGCGTCGAGATCGTCGGCGCCGATGGCGTCGAGCGCCTTGCGCAGGGCGTTGGCCGCGGCCTCGACCGTGCTGTCGTCATGGCCCGCGTCGCCGGGGCGAACCTCGAGCTCGCCGATGCCGGCGATGCTGAGCCGCGTGGCGCGGGGCAGGGGGACGGGTTGGCCGTCGGGCAGCGGCATGTCGCCGGTTCGGATTGCGTCGGCCTTGCCTTCTTCATACCGGGCGATGACCTGTGTCGCCGTTGCGTCCCGCGTGGCGATGGCCGTGGCATGCGCGGCGGCGAGGTGTTCGATCCGGGTCAGGGTCTTTGCATCCGGGCCGGAGCGCGCGGTCGCCTTGGCGGTCTCCATCGCGCTGCGGGCCTTCTCGGCCTCGGCGATGCGGTGCTCCAGTTCCTGTCGCCGGTCGGCGCCGTCGCGCGCGGCCCGGGCGCGCAGGGCGAGGGTGCGGGCGGTCTCGGCCGATTCAAGGGCCTTCTGCGCGGTGTCCAGATCGCGCTCGGCGGCTTCCTTTGCCGCGCGCGCGGTCTCGAGCGCCGTCTTCCTGTCTCCGGCCGCCATTTCTGCCGCCGCTGCCGCCTTGGTGGCATCGGTTTCTTCCTTGAGTGCCTCGCGGAACCCATCGAGCCGGGCGCGGGCGTTTTCGGCGGTCAGCCGCGCCATGTCGAGTTTGCGCGCCTCGGCGTCGAGCTCCTCGGCGTGGCGTTCGGCAGCCGCATGGGCCGCGCGGGCGGCCTCGAGCTTTTTCCGCCGGCCCTCGGCCGCCGCCGGGTCTTCGAGCTCGCGCAGGTCTCGGCGGGCCCGCTTGCGTTCGGCCAGCGCGCCGTGCAGGTCGTCCGCCGTCGCGGCCAGGGCGTCGCGCTGTTCGGTCAGAGTGTCTACCCTGTCCAGCGCTGTCTTCCACGGGCCGTTGGCATAGGGCCGCCCGGTCTTGGTCGCGTAGGCGGCCAGTTCCTCGCGGCAGCGGGCGAGGGCGCTGTCCATCCGCCGCCCGCCGGTCATCGCCTCGACCTCCTCGCCGACCGACGACATGAGGTCTCGCCGGGCGTCGAGCGCAGCCTTCTGTTCCTTCGTCGAGCCGCCGGTCAGGTCGGTCATGCCCTGCCGCACCCAGATCAGGCCCGAGGGGCCGCCGGCATCGCCGCCCAGCAGATCCGCGATCCAGGCCTCTGCCGCGTCGGCCTGCGCGATCAACGTGCCGTCGCGGTGGACCGTCGCGGCAGGCTTTTGCAGCCACCGTTTCATGACGGTGAAGCGTCGGCCGTCGGCGTCGATCTCGATGGTCACCTGCGGTGCGCCGCCGGCATGGGGGCGTAGGGCCGTGACCTCCTTGTCGCGGGAGCCGTGGGGCTTGAAGAACAACGCCTGGATCGCGTCGAACAAAGTCGACTTGCCCTGCTCGTTGGGCTCGGAAAGCACGTTCAGCCCGTCGCCAATCTCGCCCACGCGCACCGGGTCGGTGAAGCGGCGGACATTGTCGAGGGTGATGGAGCGGATCTTCATTCCGAGGCCTCCCTGACATAGGCGTAAAGACGGGCGAGCGCGTCGGCGGCGACGTCGCGATCCTCCTGCGAGAGGGCATCGGATTCGGCGTCTTCCTTGAGCATGTTGGCCGCCAGCCGCAGCGCGCCGCCCCGGTCGATCTCGTCGAGATCGGCGGAGTCGTACTGCGTGCCCAGCGCATCGGTCACGAGGTCGAAATGGGCGAACTCGGGCGCGCAGGCGGTTGCGGCGCGTTCGAGCTCGGCCCGGTCGGGCAGCCCGGCCCAGCCGGTGGCCGCTACCCGCATCAGGATATCCCGCCGGCCCGATGGCGGCAGGGCGTTAGTCAGCGTGGCGGCCGCATCCTGCCTTGGGTGCAGGCGCAGTTCGACCTCTTGCCAGAGGAAGGTGCCGGTCTCGATCTCTTCCACCTCTGGCGTGGCGCCCGGGCCTTCGAGTGCAACGCAGAGGCAGACGCCCCGGCGGCCATGCTTGAAGCGGTCCTGCTCGGGCGTGCCGGAATACTGCACCCGGTCCGACACGGCCATCCGCCCGTGCCAGTCGCCCAGCGCGAGGTAGTCGAGCCGCGCGCTCCGGTCGCGGTCGGGGGCGATGGCCTCGCCGCTATCGGTGAAGTCGGTCACACCGCCATGGGCCAGCCCGATCCGCATCCGGCCCTCGTCGCTGGCCATGGTCACCAGCGGCTCGGACGGATCACTCGCACCAGAGCGGAAGGCGATGGGGCAGGGCAGAAGTGTCGCCACCTCGTCAATATCATGCGGCGCGGCTTCCAGAAGGGCCACGACGTTGCCCGGCGCATCGCGGCAGATCGCCTCCCACAGGGGTTCGGCATCCCTCAGGTTGTCGTGGTTGCCCGGCAACAGCCACCATGTCACGTCGGGCGCTTCGGCCATCGCGGCGAGCGCCTGCCGGATGACCGTTGCCGACGGGGTGGCGGTGTCGAAGGTGTCGCCAGCCAGCAGGACATGCCCCGCCCCCCGGTCGCGCGCCGCCCCGGCCAGCCGGGCGATCGCGCCGTGCCGCGCCTCCATCAGGCGGCCGCGGATATTGCCGTCGGACGGCTGGGGGATATTCGCGTATTTCCGACCGATATGAAGGTCGGAGGAATGAATGAAACGAAATGACATTGCGGCTCCTCAGCGGTGCTTATTCCGAGTCCCGGATCGTGATGCAACACGTGGAGACACGCCACGGGATTTGTGCTCCGGGCTCGTTCAGGGTCCGGCCCGACACCAACCGGACGCTGGTCACGGCGGGATGACCGCCCTTTAACAGGTTGCCAAAGGTGCCGGAGGGCGGAAAACCCGGTGATTTTTCTCAACAGGATAAGTTCCGTTTCGGGCTTCCTGTCAAAAAACCAAGACACATCGTATAAACGAAGCCTGTCATTCTCTGGCTTGGAACCTGCATTCCAGTCTTTCCCGTGGCCCCGTTGCAGAGGTGGGTGCGGCGTTTGATGTGCTGCGCCAGAACATTGCTTCGCGCTCATCCGGAAACACGCTTTGTCGTCGCGCGGCCCCGGTTTTCGCACCGGTTTGATCGGAATCAGTGACCTATGAGGCCAAATGTGCGATTCTTGGACTTTAGGAGGTGTACCATGACCAACAAGACCGACAAGTCCAGGACGCAGGGGGGCGACGACCCCATGGCGCAGATGCAGGAGATGATGTCCCAGTGGCAGAGCATGGGGCTTGGTGCCATGAACACCATGGGCACGGGCTGGATGGAGGCCATGTCGGACATGGGCAGCGAGTGGCTGCATTTCATTTCCGAGCGGGTGTCGAAGGACGTGAGTTTCCAGCACCAGTTGCTTCATGCGAAGTCCCCGCAGGACGTCCAGAAGGTCCAGTCAGAGTTTCTCCAGGCGGCGGTTGAGGATTACACCAAGGAGACCGGCAAGATGGTCGAGTTGAGCCGCAAGGTGTTTCAGGTCGACGAGAATGCCGGGACCGGCAGCGACTCGGGCAAGGGGTGAACCGACACAGGTGTGGTGTAATGAAGCGGGGCCTCTCCAAGGTGGAGAGGCCCCTTTCATTGACGGCGCGACGGGGCGCGTGTCTCGGCCCTTCTGGGGCATCGGCCCGATCCTGATGACCATCTGGCGGCCTTCGAAGGCGTTTTCGGAGAAAATGCCCAGGCCGGTCGTGCGTTTGTGCCTGCAAATGCCGAGAGGGCTCCGGTTGGATGGCGCGTGTCTCAGCCCTTCTGCGGCATCGGCCCGATCATCATGACCATCTGGCGGCCTTCCATCTTGGGCATGTTCTCGACCTTGCCAAGGTTCTTGACGTCCTCGGCCACCCGTTCCAGCAACTCGCGGCCAAGGTTCTGGTGTGCCATCTCGCGGCCGCGAAACCGCAGGGTCACCTTGACCTTGTCGCCGTTTTCCAGGAACCGGGTGACGTTCTTCATCTTGACGGTGTAATCGTGCTCGTCGGTGTTGGGCCGGAACTTGACCTCTTTGACCTCGATGACCTTTTGCTTCTTCTTGGCCTCGGATTCCCGCTTTTGCTGTTCGTACTTGTATTTGCCGAAATCCATGATCTTGCAGACCGGGGGATTGGCGTTGGGCGAGATCTCGACCAGGTCCAAGCCGACTTCGCCGGCCAGGGTCATCGCCCTGTCGGGGCTGACCACGCCGACGTTTTCGCCGTTGGGGCCGATCAGGCGGATTTCAGGGGCCCGGATGCGATCGTTGACGCGGGGGCCGGTGTCGCGCGTGGGCGGCGCGTTGTGGGGTCTACGGGCTATGGGTCTTGTCCTTTTCTCGATGGCTTTCGGTCCCGCAAGTTAAACGCGCGCCCGATGGCGTTCAAGGCCCCATTCGCGCCGCTACCGGGCTGATTTCCGCAACGGGGAAGGCTTTGCCGCGCTTCCCGCTTCCCAAGGCGTCGCTGGCATGGAATAGAGACGGTGCCGGGTCCGATTGGGGGGCCGATCCAGAGATTTCTGAAAGGACTGATACAATGCGTGCGCTCATCATCATCATCGTTGTCGCCGGGCTGGGCTATTTCGGTTACCAGTATGCCGCCAACGACCGCACCCCGGCCGAGGCCTTTGCCGTTCTGACCGGCCAGGCCGAAGAGGCGGCGACCGAGGCCTCCGAGATGGCCGACTCCGCTGCCGAGAGGGCCGAGGAAACCGGCGAGACGGCCGCCGAACAAGCCTCCGACATGGCCGAGGACGCCACAGCGGCGGTTGACGAAACCGTGCAGGAGGTGACCGAGGCCGCCGAAGGCGCCGCCGAAGAGGCAGCAAATGCCGTGACGGAAGCCGCCGAAAGCGTGGGCGATGCTGTCAACGACGCGGTCGAGGAGGCCACCGGAACGGCCGGGGAAATGGCCGATGGTGTCATGGATACCGCGGGCACCGCGGCCGATGAGGCCGCCGAGGCGGCTGACACCGGGACCGATGCCGCGATGGACATGGCCGAAGATGGCGCCGAAGCTGCAACCGATATGGTCGAAGACGCCGCCGAGGCGACGACCGACATGGCCGAGGACGCCGCCGAGGCGGCCGGTGATGCCGCGCAAGAGGCCGGCGACGCCGTCGAAACCACGACCGACGCGGCCGAAACCGCTGCGGAGGAGGCGACCGAGGATGCCGCCGGGGCCACCACCGCTGAGCCCACCACCGAGGACGCTGCCGAGGCGAGCGTGGACGCGGCGGGTGCTGACACCGACGGCGCGGGTCTGTCCGGCCTGCTGAATGCCGAGAACTTCGATCCTGCTGCCGTTTCCGAGTGGGTCGAGAATTCCGACCTCAACCCGGCGGTCAAGCAGACGCTGACCACGGCCGTGGACCAGGCCGCCGAGAACCCGGAGTTGATCCCGGGCGTGATCGACCGGATCCGCGAGGCCGCGGGCCTCTGAGCCACTGACACCGGTACAACGAAACGACCGGGGGCCGCCTGATCGGGCGGCCCCTTTTACATGCTCCGAATATCCGGGATGTCGCGCGGTGGGCCTAGCGCCCGGTGCCCTGCAAGACGCCGTGTTCCAGCGCGTAGCGGGTCAGCCCGGCGGTCGAGGCGATGCCCAGCTTGCGCTTGAGGTTCTTGCGGTGGGTCTCGACCGTGCGCACCGAGATATCCAGATCGCCGGCCACCTGCTTGTTGGACTTGCCCTGGGCCAGTTCAAGCAGGATCTGCTGCTCGCGGCCGGTCAGCGGCTCCCGCCCGTCGGCGATGCGGGGTTCGAGCGCGCGGGTGGTGCCGGTGCACAGGTATTCCTCGCCCCGCATCACCGCGTCGATGGCCGTCTTGATCTCGTCGGTGGGAACGTCCTTGAGCACGTAGCCGCGTGCACCGTGGGCCAGCGCGGTCGAGATATACTCGGGGCTGTCATGCATGGACAGGATCAGAACGCGGGTCTGTGCCCGGTGTTCGAGGATCATCTCGGTGGCCGACAGCCCGCTTACGCCGGGCATGTTGAGGTCCAGCAGCACCACGTCGGGGGCCAGGTCCGTTACCCGGTCAACGGCCTCTTGCCCGTTGTTGAGCACCCCGACGACCTCCAGGTCGTCATAGGTTTCCAGCAAGGCCTCTATGCCCTCGGCCACCATGGGGTGGTCATCGACGATCAGCACGCGGGTCATGCGCTTTCCTTTTCGGTCGTCTCGTTGGTCCTGCGCCCGGGGCGCAGCATGTGGCTCAGCGGGACCAGCGCCTCGATCACCGTGCCCCGGTCCGAGGACGAGATGCGCAGGGTGCCGTCCAGTTGCTCGACCCGTTCGGTCATGTTCCGCAGGCCGAGCCCCGCGGCAGCATGGCCCGACTGGCGGTCGATCCCCGCCCCGTCATCGGCGATACGCATGTAGGCGCCCGTGCGGCTGCCGCGCAACTGGACCGACACCAGGGTGGCGTTGGCGTGGCGCTCGACATTGGTCAGCGCCTCCTGGGCGACGCGGTAGAGCGCGATGCGCGCTTCTTCGTCCAGACGGCCGCGGAAGACCACCGTCTCGAATTCGGTGGCAATGCCGGTGCGGGCGCTGAAATCATCCGTCAGCGACTTGATCGCGGGGCCCAGGCCGAGGTCGTCCAGCACCCCGGGGCGAAGGTCGCGGCTGATGCGGCGCACCTCCGAGATGGCGCCGCCCAAGGCCGCGGCTCCCTTGTCGAGGCTGTCCGCGGCACGGGCATCGCCCTTGGCCAGGCGGTGCTGGGCCAGGTCCAGCGCGTAGCGCACGGAAACGAGGATCTGGCTGATCCCGTCGTGCAACTCGCGCGCGACGCGGCCGCGTTCCTCTTCCTGGGTGTCGATGATCCGTTCGGTCAGGTCCTTGAGTTTTGCATCGGCCAGGCGGCGTTCGCGGATGTTGAGCACGATGCCCGTGGCGAAGACCGCCAGCAGTGCGATGATGGTGATCCCCAGGATCACGTAGGTGGTCGTGCGGATGCGCGCCTCGACCTCTGCGCGGGCCGCGGCGACGCTTGAGCGGATGTCGTCGACGAAGATCCCGGTTCCGACGACCCAGCGCCAGTCCTGCAAGCCGTTGACATAGGCGATCATCGGGGCGGTCTCGCCGGTGCTGGGCTTGGGCCAGTCGAATTCGTGATAGCCGCCGCCCGAACGGGCGATGCGGATCAACTCGTCGGTGACGGGCACGCCGTTGACGTCGCGCAGTCCGGTCCAGTCGCGCCCGATCAGCTGGGTCTGGCGCGGGGCGACCAGGTTGGTGCCGTCGTAGTCGAAGACGAAGAAATAGCCGTCCTGGCCATAAAGCATGGCCGCAAGGATGCGCGTGACCTCCAGCTTGGCGCGCGCGTCGTCCGGGGCGGCGCGGCCGTAGATGTTGACAAAGGCCGTGCGCGCTATGGAGAGGTAGTTCTTGAGTTCCGCGCGCTTGGCCTCGATCAACTTGGTCTCCAGCGCCGCGATCTCGCGGTCGGCCAGCTGGCGAGACTGGTTGGCCACAAGAACCGATATCATCGCGACCGAGATCAGCAGCGGCACCGTGGCCAGCAGGAAGAGCTTCTGCCCATAGCTCAGTCGCAGCATCGGCCGCCTTGCCCGTGCGTCTGTCAACATGACGATTCGATACGTCAGATTCGTGCCGCTGCCTAGATGTCAGTGGCCAGGGTGGGCACTTTCCCGGAGACGGAGGGTCATGACTGGTAAGGTTTTCTTACAAAAACGGGCTTACTCCGTGGCATTGGGTATTTCGCCACGCCTGACCTGTGGCTAGGTTCGGTGCACTGCAAACGATCTGCCCGTGCCCCGGGAGGGGGGAGGGCGAACAACCTTGGGAGGACCAACATGGATCGTCGTTCGTTTCTGAGAAAAGGTGCCGTCGGCGGTGCCGCAGCGGCCGCGGCCGGCACGCTTGCCGCGCCGGCCTATGCGCAGGGCAATCGCACCCTGACGCTTGTCACCACCTGGGGCCGCGGCCTGGCCGGGGTGCATGACAGCGCCCAGTATTGCGCCGACATGATCACCGCGATGAGCGACGGCCAGTTGACCGTCGAGCTGAAGGCGGCCGGCGAACTCGTGGGCGCCTTCGAGGTCTTCGATGCCGTCTCGGCCGGGCAGGCCGACATGTATCACGGCGTCGACTACTATTTCCTGGGCCAGCATCCGGCGCTGTCGTTCTTCTCGCAGATTCCGTTCGGCATGAACTTCATGGAATACGCGAACTGGTACTACCACGACGGCGGCAAGGAACTTGCCGATCAACTCTACAGCATCTTCGGTCTCAAGGCCTTCCCGGCCGGCAACACCGGGCCGCAGTCGGGCGGCTGGTTCGCCCAGGAAATGAACGGGCCCGAGGATTTCCAGGGTCTCAAGTTCCGAATGCCCGGACAGGGTGGCCAGGTCCTTGGCAAGCTGGGGGCCTCGGTCCAGAACCTGCCCGGCGCAGAGGTTTACCAGGCGCTGGCCTCGGGCGCGATCGACGGCACCGAGTGGATCGGCCCCTGGGCCGACGAGAAGGCCGGCTTCCAGGAGATCACCAAGTTCTACTACACCGCCGGTTTCCACGAGCCCGGCCCGAACCTGAACCTGACCATGAACCTCGACGTCTACGAGAGCCTGACCCCGGCGCAGCAGGCGGTTGTCGAGAACGCGACGGCGGCCAGCAACATCTGGACGATGTCGCTGTTCATGGCCAACAACTCGGCCGCACTGCAACGCTTGCAGTCCGGTGGGGTCCAGCTTCTCGAATTCCCGGACAGCGTGTGGGATGCCTTCGGGGCCGCCGCCGCCGAAGTCGTGGCCGAAAACATGGGTGACGACATCTATGCCGAGTGCCACGAGAGCTACTACGCGTCGCTGGAAAGCTCGGCCCAATGGATCAGCCGGTCCGAGGCCGCTTTCGCCGCGCAGCGTAACCGCATCATGGGCATGTAGGATCGCGCCCTTCGGGGCCTTTGCGCCGGACCCCGCCGCAAACGCGGGGTCCGGTCAACCGCCCGTCATGCCGGGCGGATTTCCCACATCTGGCAACCGGGGGCAGGGGACATGGAAGAGGACGCCGCGCAGACCGGGTTCTGGTCATCCTATGAAAACGGGTTCACGCGCTGGGTCGAACGGCTGCAGGGAAATGCCGCCGAGGGCGCCGACCCGATACCGGCGGCCGAAACGGTGTTCGGGGCGCTGGTCGACGCCGTGCTCTGGGTGTTCGGCAACATCCTCGAAGCGGTCTACAACATTCTGTTCGCGGTGAGCCATCCCGGGCTCTGGCTGGATTGGCTGACCTGGAACAATACCACCGAGGACAAGCAAGCGCTGATGCGCGTGGTCTACTACGGGGGCTCGACCGAGTTTTTCTTCGTGGTCTTCACCCTGTTCCTGGCGCTTACCATCCTGGGATTCAGCCGCCGCGGCTTCATGTGGGGCACGGTCCGGGTGCTGGAGGGCTTTGCCAACAGGGTGGGGCGCACCTTTGCCTGGGCGGGCCTGCTCATGGTGCTGATCCAGGTTGTCATCATCTTCATGCAGCGGGTTTTCGTGGTGGCCGAGATCCCCGGCTTCGGCCTGCCCAGTTTCGACGTGAGCTGGTGGGCGGAAAGCCTCAAGCTCTACAACGCGATGATCGTCACGCTCTGCGTGACATACACATTCGTGCAGGGCGGCCATGTCCGGGTGGACCTGGTCTATTCCGCCGTCGGCCACCGGACCAAGCGGGTGATCGACATGTTCGGCTCGCTCTTCTTCATGGTGCCCGCGGCGGTGCTGACCTGGATGTATGGCTGGTATTTTCTCTGGCGCCACCTGATCGTGCCCAAACCCTCGGCCAGCGACACGCTGGACCGGCTGATGCTCAAGGCCCGCGCGCTGCGCTGGAACGTTGAAACGATCGGTTTCTCGCCCAACGGGTTCAACGCCTACTTCCTGTTCAAGGTATTGCTGGTCGTCTTCACGGCGTTGGTGATGCTGCAGGCGGTCGCCTTCTTCTACCGTTCGTGGCTGGAATGGGTCGAGGGCGAGGAGAGCGCGGGAAAATACCTCGACAAGGACAGCCTTGGCGCGGGCGAAGAAGCCTACGAAGGCACGCACTAGGCAATTAGGGGCAGGAACACATGCTTTTCGGACTTGATGGCGTCGAGATCGGCCTGATCATCGTCTTTCTCTGCCTCTTCGCGGGCATTCTGTCCGGCTTTCCGGTGGCCTTCGCCATCGGCGGGTCGGCTGTGATCTCCTTCGCGATCATCGCGGCGCTGGATTCGGGTGGCCTGCTGATCCACCAGGCCATCGACAGGGGGTCCGAGGCCTATGCGGCGCTGATCGCCGAAGGCGTCCGCCCGGACGCGATCTCGATATTCCGATACCCGGAGCTTCCACGGATCGGCGAAAGCCTCTTTCCCGGCGGCTGGGAAATGGCGCTGGACCGCAATATCTCGTTCGTGGTCAACCGCATGAACGAACGCGTGCTGGCGGGCCAGTCCATCGAAACCCTGCTGGCGGTGCTGATGTTCGTGCTGATGGGGATCACGCTGGAGCGCTCCAAGATCGCCGACGACCTTCTCAAGACCATGTCCCGCGTCTTTGGTCCGCTGCCTGGCGGCCTGGCCGTTTCGGTCGTGGTCGTGGGGGCCTTCCTGGCTGCCTCGACCGGTATCGTCGGCGCCACGGTCGTCACCATGGGCCTGCTGTCACTGCCGACCATGCTGCGGGCGGGCTATTCCAAGGAACTGGCCACCGGCGTCATCTCGGCCTCGGGCACGTTGGGCCAGATCATCCCGCCCTCGATCGTGATCGTGCTGCTGGGCACGCTGGCCGGGGATCTCTATTCGGCCGCGCAGGAGGAACGCGCCCAGCTCGCCGGCTGTACCGACGCCTTGACCTACCTTGGCGAACCGGCGGTGGTTTCGGTGGGCACCTTGTTCCAGGCGGCGCTTTTGCCCGGGATCATGCTGGCCTTCCTCTATGCGGCCTATGCCTTCGGCTATGCGCTGTTGAACCCGCGCAACGCACCGCCCGTGGAACTGGGCCATTCCAGCCAGGGTGTCATCACCCGGAACGAGGGCCTGACCTGGTTCCTGGCGGCGCCCGGCGGTCTGATCATCGCGCTGGTCTTCCTGATGAACCT
Source organism: Salibaculum sp. (assembly GCF_035270045.1). Classification (NCBI taxonomy): domain Bacteria; kingdom Pseudomonadati; phylum Pseudomonadota; class Alphaproteobacteria; order Rhodobacterales; family Roseobacteraceae; genus Salibaculum; species Salibaculum sp. The sequence continues at coordinate 30,862 of NZ_DATFIP010000054.1, read as the reverse complement.
CAATGCCGTGGGCAACCAGTCGGTGATCGTGGACAGCTTCACCGACGCGGGCCAGACAGCGAGCCTGCGCACCAACGTGTCAGGCGAATGCCAGGCCGCTATGATCGACCTGCACGGGCAGGAGGCCTGGGATGCCGCGGTGGCCGAACAGGCGGCTATCGAGAACGCCGGCGGCGTGACCGAGGCCCGCGAGTTGAGCCCGCAAGAGCGCGCCGAGCGGGTCGAGCAGGCCATCGCGGATGCGCCGCCGATCGGCACCGGCATCGCCATCGCGGCGCTGATGCTGGCGCTGATCCTCACCACGGCGCGGGGCGTTGCGCCGGCGGCCGACGCGCGGCCGCTGCTGGTCGGCGCGGGCGGACTTGGGCTTATGCTGCTGGCCGATATCGCGCTGATCGGGCCGGTGACCACCCCGGGAACGACGACGCTGATCATCGCGCTGCCGCTGCTGCTGGTGGCCTACGGAGTATGGCACGCCTTTGCACGGCTGGCCCGCAACGAGTTGCTGCGCGTTGTCTTTCCGCCGCTGGTTCTGATCGTTGCTGTCCTTGGCTCGATCCTGGGCGGTATCACCAACCCGACGCCCGCCGCCGCCCTGGGAGCGGCCGGTGCGATCATGCTGGCGGCTTACCGCAAGCTGCGCGAAGAGGAGAAATCCGGCCGGCTGATCCTGCTGACCACGGGCGCGGTGCTGCTGATGCTGCTGGTGGGGATCAACTTCGACATGCGCATCGGCCAGTCTGACCTGTCGCTGGAGAACTGGATCGCCTTCTTCGTGGCCATGGCGGCATTCCTGTTCTCGCTCTTCGGGCTGCTCTACGCCTGCTGGGTGCTGTTGCGCGCCAAGGTGCTCAGCCCGGTGGTGCGGGAGAGCGCCAAGGTCACATCGATGGTCTTTACCATCCTGATCGGATCGCAATTGCTGAACCTCGTGGTGATCTCCTTCGGCGGGGAACACTACATCCAGCAGTTCCTGCGCAGCTTCGACAACCCGGCGACCGCCTTTCTGATCGTGATGCTGGTGCTGTTCGTTCTCGGCTTCGTGCTCGATTTCCTGGAAATCATCTACATCGTCATTCCCATCGTCGGGCCGGTGATCTACGGGTCCTATTTCGACCCCAAATGGGTAACGATCATGATCGCGGTGAACCTGCAGACGTCCTTCCTGACGCCGCCCTTCGGCTTTGCGCTGTTCTACCTGCGCGGCGTGGCCCCCAAGGAGGTGACGACCATGCACATCTACCGCGGGGTCATTCCCTTCGTGCTCATCCAGGTGTTCGGGCTGCTTTTGCTGTGGTGGTTCCCGCAAGTCGTGACCATCGTGCCGAACCTGTTAGGGTGAGACGAGACGGAAAGGGTGCCTCCGGGCAACCTTTCCGTGTCGGGGATATGGGGCGTGTCAGGCGCGCAGCGCCCCTGTCGGGTTCATGCGCATTCCCGCGATCCGCACCGTTCTGGTGATAACGCATGTCCGGGGCGCGCAAGACCGGTGCCCGCCTTTTCGCGACGTGCTCTAGCGGCCGCCGTCGGGCAGGGTGATCCTTGCCACCTGGTCCGCGATCGGAGCGACCTCCAGCGGGTGGGTCTCGGCGTCGTAGACCGCGGGGTCCTGCAGGTCCTCCCAGTGGCCGTGGCGATAGACCTCCACCGCCGAGAACCGCGCCTTGTAGCCCATCTTGTCGGACCCGGGCACCCAGTAACCAAGGTAGACGTAGGGCAGCCCCAGTTCGCTGGCGATCTGGACATGGTCGAGGATCAGGTGCGTTCCCGGCGACTGCCGCTCCTGGGCGGGGTCGAAGAAGGAATAGACCATGCTGAGCCCGTCATCGAGCATGTCGGTCAGGCTGACCGCGCGCAACCCGCTGTCGTCGGGATCCCCTGCCGCGTTGGGGTCGGTGTATTCGATGAGCCGTGTGCGGATCGGCGTCTCCTCGATCATGGCGGCGAATTCGAAGAGGTCCATGTCGGCCATGCCGCCATCGGCGTGACGGCTGTCGAGGTAGCTGCGAAACAGCGCGTACTGATCCTCTGTCGCCCAGGGAGAGGCAGCACTGCGCCGCAGGTGGGCATTGCGTTTCCAGACCCGGCGCTGGCTGCGCGACATCCGGAAATCCGCGACCCGGATTCGCGCCGACATGCATGCGGTGCACTCGGCGCAGGACGGCCGGTAAAGCACGTTCTGAGATCGGCGAAACCCCTGCTTGGAAAGGGTGTCATTGAGCTTTTCCGCGTTCTCGCCCTGCAGGGCCGTGAACAGCTTGCGCTCCATCCGGCCCCCGAGGTAGGGGCAGGGTTGCGGGGCCGTCACGTAGAACTGCGGCGCGATGGGAAGCGAGTGGCGCATCGGCTTGCTTGTGCTCTGGTAGAACCTTGTTCGTGCAGCCTAGCAACGCCGGGCCGCGACTCCAAGCCCATCCTTCACCGCCGGTCACAGCGCGCGATTGAGCGCCACGGTTCCCAGCACGAGGTCGTGCAGTCCCTGGCGCTTCGGCGTTGTAAGCGTGACCACACCAGAGATCAGAAGGCCCGGCGAAACGATCAACAGCCCGTAATGAAGTGCCACGTGCCAGAAGGCCGTGGGCCCGTCCAGCCGCAGGCCCTCGGCGTCGCGCAGTTCCACCGCCATCAGGCGCATTCCCCAGGTGGCTGATCCGCTCGCCAGCGTGGACCAGCGGTAGAAGAAGCCGACCACGGCCACCATGACCGGGAAGATGAAGAGCCCCAGGAAAAAAGTCAGCGGCAGCAGCAGGGCGGAGATCACGCTGGCCACGACCCAGTCTATCAGCCAGGCAATGATCCGCTTGCCCGGCACGCCGCGGTAGAAGTCCGGCAGGCGGGCGGGGTCGGGGTGGCCGGGAGTGTTGGCGCGGTGCGGTGTCATTTGTGGCTCCGGGCGGGAAGGATTGGTGGCCGCCCGCGGGGACAGCGCGGGCGGCCGGAGAGGCAGCGGATGGGGGCGCAGGGCGATCAGGCCGCGTTTTCGGACTCGTCGCCCGCGTCGTCGCGGCGCTTGGCCCGATCGTCCATGAACTGGTCGAACTCGGCCTTGTCCTTGGCCTCGCGCAGACGCTGGAGAAAAGCCTCGAACTGCTGCTGCTCCTCTTCCAGGCGGCGCAGCGTGTCCTGCTTGTAGGCGTCGAAGGCACTGTTTCCGCTGGACTTGGTGGCAGCGCGATAGGAATGGCGGGTGCGCGTGGCGGCGCAATTTCCAGAAAACATGCGTTTGCTCCAGATCATGTAGGCGAGAATGGCAAGGCCGACGGGCCAGACGAAGATGAATCCCAGCACCATGGCGGCGATCCAGGCCCCCTTGCCGCGGTCGTCCAGCCAGCCTTCGGCCCGGCTGAACCAGTTGCCCGCCCGCGTTTCGCGGGCATGGCGCGCAATGTCGTCAATGTAGGTGGTCGAGGTTGTCATGCGGTCTCCCTGGGGTCAGTTTCCAATGTGAACACACTTCACATCATACCAGATGGGCAATCAGCTGCCCTGCGTCAAGGCCAAATGTAAATGTTTATTACATCGCTGCACCCTTGCAGATTTTCAGCTCGTGAAATCCGCAACTTGCGCCTGCGTCAGCGGCCGCAGGTCATCGGGCGAGACGGGAAAGACATGGTGCGGCGTGCCGGCGGCGGCCCAGATTACGTCGAAGTCGGACAAGCGCGGGTCCCAGAAGGCGCGTATCGGGTGCAGGTGGCCGATGGGGGCGACACCCCCGATCGCAAAGCCGGTCTGGGTGCGCACCGCCGCCGCGTCGGCCCGGTCCAGTGCCTCGCCCGCCATGGCGGCCGCCTTGCCCGCGTCCACCCGGTTGCCGCCGGCCGTCAGGAACAGGATGCAATCGCCGCTCTCGTGACCCCGGAAGATGATCGACTTGCAGATCTGGTCGAGCGTGCAACCCGCTGCCGCCGCGGCGTCCTGCGCGGTGCGGGTGCCCTCGGCCATCTCAAGCGGGTTTGCCTCCAATCCCGCGGCCTGCAGGGCGGCCTTCACGCGTTTCAGGCTCTTGCTCATGTCGTGCACCCTCTCTAGCGTCGCCCCGAGGCTACCGATCCGGGGGAGAGAGGCAAGGGCATGGGCGATCTGCTGGACGAGGTGATGGCCATGGAACGCGGTATCTGGGCCGCGCTCGCGGCGGGCGATGCGCGCAGCCTGCGCGCGGCGCTGGCCGAGGATTTCGAAGGCGTCTATCCTGATGGCTTCGCCGGGCGCGAGGTGCTGATCGGCGCCTTGGCCACGGGGCCGACCGTGGCCGATTACGACCTGTCGCAGGGCCGGGTGCGGCCCATCGGCGCCGATCAGGCCTTGCTGGCCTACCACGCAGGGTTCCTGCGGTCCGGCCAGACCACCTGGAAGGCGATGCGCGTTTCCTCGCTCTGGCAGCGCGACGGCGCGGGCTGGATCAATCTTTTCAGCCAGGACACGCCCGAGGGGCCGCCGGTGCCATGAGCTTTGCTGCCCGCATCACGCGATCCCCACGGCCCTTCGACACCGACCACGGGGCCGATGGCCGCGCCCTGTTTCCCGACCAGCCGCCCGAGGTGGCCGAGGTGATCGAGGGGGCGGCCGGGTGTAGCCCCTACCTGCTGGACTTGATGCGCAAGGAAGCCGACTGGCTGCCCGGCGCGTTGGCCGACCCCGAGCCGGCGCTGGAGGCCGAACTGGCGGACAAGGCCGCGCTGGCCCTGCCGCAGCTGGGCAGCGGGCTGCGCCAAGCCAAGCGGCGCGTGGCGCTGCTGGCCGGGCTGGCCGACCTGGCCGGGGTCTGGGCGCTGGAGGATGTGACCGGCGCGCTGACACGGCTGGCCGACATGGCCGTGGACACCGCGCTGAAACGCCTGGTCGCCGCCGAGATCAAGCGCGGCAAGCTGCCGGGTCTAAGCGCAGAGGATGCCGAAACCGCGGGCGGCATGGTGGCGCTGGCCATGGGCAAGGGCGGGGCCTATGAACTGAACTATTCCAGCGACATCGACCTGATCTGCCTGTTCGACGAGACCAGGTTCGACCCCGGCGACTACCACGAGGCGCGCGCGGGCTTCATCAAGGTGACACGGCGCATGTGCGCCCTGATCGGCGAGACCACCGCCGAGGGCTATGTCTTTCGCACGGATCTGCGGTTGCGGCCCGACGCCGGTGTCACGCCGGTCTGCCTGTCGATGGAAACCGCCGAGCGCTACTACGAAAGCCTTGGGCGCACCTGGGAACGCGCCGCCTATATCAAGGCGCGCGCGGCGGCCGGGGATATCGCGGCGGGAGAACGGTTCCTTGAAACCCTGCGCCCCTTCGTCTGGCGCAAGCACCTCGATTTCGCCGCCATCCAGGATGCCCACGACATGCGCCTGCGCATCCGTGCCCACAAGGGGTTGGGCGGGCCGATCACCCTGCCGGGGCACAACATGAAGCTGGGCCGCGGCGGCATCCGCGAGATCGAGTTCTTCACCCAAACCCGCCAATTGATCGCGGGCGGGCGCGACGAAAGCCTGCGGGTGCGGGGCACGCGCGCGGGCCTGGCCGCGCTGGCCAAGGCCGGCTGGGTGCCGCAGTCCGATGCGCAGACACTCACCGCGCATTACCGCGCTCACCGCGAGATCGAGCACCGGGTGCAGATGCTGCGCGACGTCCAGACCCATGACCTGCCCCAATCGGACGAGGAGTTCGCCAGGCTCGCCGCCTTGTGCGGGACGGATGCCGACAGCCTGAAGGCCGGGCTACGGGACCGGCTGGAAGAGGTCCACGAGATGACCGAGGGCTTTTTCGCGCCCACCGAACCCTCGGATGCCGCGCCCGAGTTCGGTGCCGAGATCACCGAACGCTGGCTGACCTACCCGGCGCTGCGCTCGGACCGCGCGGTGGAGATCTTCAATCGGCTGAAACCGATGCTGCTGTCCCGCCTGCAAGAGGCCGCGAAACCGGACGAGGCGCTGCTGGCCTTCGACGGGTTCCTGCGCGGTCTTCCGGCGGGTGTGCAACTGTTCTCGCTCTTCGAGGCCAATCCGCAGCTGACCCGGTTGATCGTGGACATCGCCGCGACGGCCCCGGCGCTGGCGCAGTATCTGGGCCGAAACTCCGGTGTGCTGGACGCCGTGATCGGCGGGTCCTTCTTCGAGGCCTGGCCGGGCCGCGCGGCCCTTGTGCAGGGGTTGGACAAGGTTCTGGACGGCGCTGCCGACTACGAGGCGCAGCTGGACGCGACCCGCCGCTGGGCCAAGGAATGGCATTTCCGCATCGGTGTGCATCACCTGCGCGGGCTTATCGACGCGGGCGAGGCCGGGCGGCATTACGCGGACCTGGCCGAGGCCGTGATTGCCGGCCTCTTTCCCCGCGTGCTGGCGCAGTTTGCCGCCAAGCACGGCGCGCCGCCGGGCCGGGGTGCAGTTGTGCTCGGCATGGGCTCGCTGGGGGCGGGGCGCATTCATGCCCAGTCCGACCTGGACCTGATCGTGATCTACGACGGGGACGGGCAGGAGGGATCGCAAGGGCCAAAGCCGCTGTCGGTGCGGCCCTACTACGCCCGGCTCACCCAGGCGCTGGTGACCGCACTTTCCGCGCCCATGGCCGAGGGCAGGCTCTATGAAGTGGACATGCGGCTGCGTCCCTCGGGCAAGCAGGGGCCGGTGGCCACCGCCTTTGCCACCTTCGAGCGCTACCAGATGGACGAGGCCTGGACCTGGGAACACCTGGCGCTGACCCGCGCACGGGTGGTGACAGGGCCAGAGGAACTGGGCGCGGATGTCGAGGCCAGCCGCGCCCGCGTGCTGGCCGCCAAGTCGGGTGGCGAAGCGGTGCGCGGCGAGGTGGCGCACATGCGTGCCCGGATCGCCGGGGCCAAGCCGCCAAAGGGACCCTGGGACGCCAAGATCGGCCAGGGCCGGTTGCAGGACGTCGAGCTGGCCGGCCAGGCGCTGGCGCTCCTGGCGGGCAGCACGGCCCATGCCACACCGGACCAGTTGGCCGATGCCGTGTCGGCGGGGGTGATCGCGGCGGACCGGGTCCAACACCTGGCCGCGGCAGCCGACCTGTTCTGGGCGCTGCAGGCCAGCGGCAAGCTGCTGGGCGGCGGCGCGACGGACCCCGACGACCTGGGCGCTGGTGGCCGCGCGATGATCCTGCGCGAAACCGGGCAGGAGAGCGTCGCGGCGCTGGCCGCATGCATCACCGCAACGGCCGAGGCCGCCGCCGCGACAATCACCGATATCCTGGGAGACGACGATGAGACCGGTTGACGAAAACGATCCCAAGGGGCTGATCTACGAGGCCTATCGCATCGAGGGGATCACCGCTGAGGAATGCCGGACGATCTTCCTGGATTGGGCGCTGAGCCTGCGCGATGTCGAGGCCGGGGCGGCGATTCCGGTTCTGCTGGCGCGCCACGGGCAGGAGGGCCACCCGATGACAGAGGTCCTGCGCGAGGGGCTGAGCAGTGCCCAGGGCGCCAGGCGCCGTGGCGGCCGCAAGGCGCGGTTGAACTGAGCAGGGCAGGGGTCGCCGCGTGCTTTGCGCTTGACGTAGGTTGTCCCTGTGACGACACGAGGCGGGTGTTGAAGCGAAAAGGTCGGATGACCGCTGCCCGCCCGAAAAAGACATGCGCCGACGATGCGGCGGGTGTTCGGGTTTGAGCCCACCTCGGACCATCTCCGCGCGGCTCGAGCCAATGTCTGCTCCATGCCGCAAGATTGTCAGCTATGATGCCGCTTTGCAAAGCCGGCTCCCAGCGCAAGGCCAGAACTGGGGTCTTTCCTGAACCTTAGCGGCCGCGTGGCAGGGCCGCCGCCTCGGCGGCCAGCGCGGTGATCCTCGCCCAGTCGCCTGCCTTGACCAGTTCGCCGGGGGCCACCCAGCTGCCGCCGACGCAGAGCGTGTTGGCAAGCGACAGGTACTCGGCGGCATTGGACAGGCTGACGCCGCCGGTGGGGCAGAACCGCACCTGCGGGATCGGCGCGCCGATGGCCTTGAGCGCCTTGGCCCCGCCATTGGCCTCGGCGGGAAAGAACTTCTGAACGCTGTAGCCGCGTTCCAGCAGCGCCATGGCCTCGGAGGCCGTGGCGGCACCGGGCAGCAGCGGCAGGTCGTTGGCCTCGCAGGCGTCGAGCAGCCGGTCGGTGGCGCCCGGAGAGACTCCGAAGGTCGCTCCCGCCTCCTTGGCGGCTTCCACGTCGTCAGGGGTCAGCAGGGTGCCCGCGCCGACCACGCCGCCTTCGACACCGGCCATCTCGCGGATCACGTCGAGGGCTGCGGGGGTGCGCAGGGTGACTTCCAACGCGGGCAGCCCGCCAGCGATCAGCGCGGATGCCAACTCGGCGGCGGGGCCGGCGTCGTCCAGCACCAGAACCGGTACCACGGGGGCCAGGTCGCAGACCTTGGCTGTCAACTCGGAAGCGTGTTCGGGGGTCATTTTTCGGTCTTTCGTGCAGGGTCAGAGGATGACCGAGGCGCCCTCGGTCGCAAGGCCGCAGCTTTGGCGGAAGGTCTCGAACAACTCGCGGCCCACGCCGTTGCCGTTGCCGGTCAGGTCCGCCTCGGCCGGTTCGCGTCCGTCCAAGCTGGTCAGGCAGTCCAGCCGCCCGGCGGTGGCATCCAGCCGCAGCACGTCGCCGTCTCGCAGCAACGCGATCGGCCCGCCCCGCGCGGCCTCGGGGGCGACGTGAATGGCCGCGGGCACCTTGCCCGACGCGCCCGACATGCGCCCGTCGGTGACCAGCGCCACGCGCAGTCCGCGATCCTGCAGGATCGACAGCACCGGCGTCAGCCCGTGCAGTTCGGGCATCCCGTTGGACCGCGGCCCCTGGAACCGGACCACGATGATCGTGTCCTCGGTGATCTCGCCGGCCTTGAAGGCGGCCTTGACCTGGTCCTGGTCGTGAAAGACGCGCGCCGGGGCCTCGATCACCTGGCGGTCCTCGGCCACGGCCGAGACCTTGATGACGGCCCGGCCAAGATCGCCTTCCAACTGGACCAGCCCGCCGCTGCGTTGGAACGGGTCGGAACAGGGGCGAAGGATCTTGTCGTTGCCGGTTTCGGTCGGTCCGTCGGTATAGGTGATCTTGTCCCCATCAAGCTTGGGGTCACGGGTGTAGAGCGACAGCCCGTCGCCTGCCACGGTCTTGACGTCCTCGTGCAGCAGGCCGGCGTCGAGCAATTGCCCGATCATGTATTGCAGCCCGCCCGCGGCGTGGAAGTGGTTCACGTCGGCCAGGCCGTTGGGATAGACCTTGGCCATCAGCGGCGTCATCGCCGAGATATCCGCGAAATCCTGCAGGTCGAGCACGATGCCGGCGGCACGCGCCATGGCGGGCAGGTGCAGCACCAGGTTGGTTGAACCGCCGGTGGCCATCAGCCCGACCATGCCGTTGACGAAGGCCTTTTCGTCGAGAATTTCACTGACGGGGCGGAAGTCGTTGCCAAGCGCGGTGATCCCCAGCGCCCGTTCCGTCGCCGCCGCCGTCAGCGCGTCGCGCATCGGCGTGCCGGGGTTGACGAAGCTGGCGCCCGGCAGGTGCAGCCCCATCAGTTCCATCAGCATCTGGTTGGTATTGGCGGTGCCGTAGAAGGTGCAGGTGCCCGGACCATGATAGCTTTCCATCTCGGCCTTCATCAATTCGTCCCGGCCGATCTCGCCGGTCGCGAATTTCTGGCGCACCTTGGATTTCTCGTCGTTGGGCAAGCCGCTGATCATCGGGCCGGCGGGCACGAAGACGCCCGGGATATAACCGAAGGTGGCTGCGGCCATGACAAGCCCCGGAACGATCTTGTCGCAGACCCCGAGGTAAAGCGCGGCATCGAAAGTGTTGTGGCTAAGCCCCACCGCGGCGGCGAGCGCGATCACGTCGCGCGAGAACAGCGACAGTTCCATGCCGGTCTGGCCCTGGGTGACGCCGTCGCACATGGCCGGAACGCCGCCCGCGACCTGGGCGGTACCGCCGGCCTTGCGCGCCGCGGCACGGATCTGGTCGGGGAAGGTCTCGAAGGGCTGGTGCGCCGATAGCATGTCATTATAGGCGGTGACGATGCCGACATTGGCGCGGCGGTCATCTGTCAGCGAGGCCTTGTCCTCGCCCATGGCGGCATAGGCATGGGCCTGGTTGCCGCAGGACAGGTGCGCCCGGCGCGGACCCTCGGCGGCGGCCGCCGACATGCGGTCGAGGTAGTCGCGGCGGGTCGCCTCGCTGCGGGCGATGATCCGGTCCGTGACCTCCTGCAAGGATTTCTGAACGCTCATGGGGGCCTCTCGTCTGATCGGATTGCACCTTCAACCATGCGGGTAGCACATCAAGTTAGCGCTAACAAGCGCCCTCACCCCCGGCATTGCCGGAAAGATGACCGTGAATTGTCCGGCCAGAACCGCATTATCGACGCATTTTCCGTCCATTTGTCTACCATCAGAAAAAGCACGCAATCCGGCACGAGGCAGGTCGGAAGGAGCAGATATGAAACGGATCAAACTCGCACTCGCCCTGGGTCTCGGCATGGTGGTTTCCGCCTGTTCCAGCTTCGAGGGTCCCACCCGAAACGCCCCCATGCAGGCCCCGCAACTGGGGGCGGTCGTCCCGCAGGACGACCCGCGCGACTATCGACTGGAGGCCGTGCGCTTTGACGCCCCTGCGGACTTGTCCGTGTCCGAGGCGAACTCCTTTTACCCACTGGCCGACATCGTCTGGCGCGGCGACCCGCTGGGCGATCGCAAGTCCCAGGTCTCCGAGATATTCAGGACGGCCATCATCCGCGGCGCCGAAGGGCTGGACGGTGAAACCCCGGTTGTTGTGGATGTCACCCTGGCGCGGTTCCATTCCCTGACAGAGCGGACGCGCTACACCGTCGGCGGGACGCATTCCATCAAGTTCGACCTGACCATCCGCCACGCCGAAACCGGCGCGGTGCTGGAACCCACCCGACGTGTAACTGCCGATCTGCCCGCCCTGGGCGGCCAGGCGGCGGTGATGGCTGAACAGCGCGGCGAGACCCAGAAGGTCCGCATCCTCGCGCATCTCGCGGCGCTTTTCCGCGATACCCTGACCGACGCGTCGGGGTGGGATACCACACCGGCCAGCTGACCCCTTTCCCGGGGGCGCCGAACCCGCTAGGAGGGCTGCCATGTCGCAGTCCTCCTTGCCGCGTGTGCGGCTCCTTCCCAAGGCGAAACCCCAGGCGATCCGGCATGGATTTCCATGGGTATATGCCAACGAACTGGTCCTCGACCGACGCACCAAAGCGCTGGCGCCGGGGGCGCTGGCCGTTTTGCAGGATGCCGAGCGTCGCGACCTGGCGCTGGTCACGGTCAACCCCGCCTCGCGCATTGCCGCGCGGGTGCTGGACCGCGATCCGGGGGCGGTGCTGGACGAGGACTGGTTGCGGCGGCGGCTGAAACGGGCCCTGTCCCTGCGCGCGGCACTCTATGACGTACCTTGTTACCGACTGATCCATGCCGAGGCAGATGGCCTGCCCGGCGTGGTCATAGACCGGTTCGGGGACATCGCCGTGGTGCAGCCCAACGCGGCCTGGGCCGAGACGCGTCTGGATCTGCTGGTGCAGGCGCTGGTGGCCGAAACCGGCCTGGCTTGCGTCATCAAGAACGGAACCGGCCGGGCGCGCGCACTGGAGGGCCTGCCCGAGGAGATGGCCGTGGTCCATGGCCGGGCCCCCGATGGCCCGGTGCCCGTGCCCATGAACGGCGCCACCTACATGGCCGACCTGATGGGCGGGCAGAAGACGGGCCTTTTCTATGACCAGCGGCCCAACCAGGCCTTTGTCGCCGGGCTGGCGCGCGGTGCGCGTGTGCTGGATGTCTTTTCCCATGTCGGGGGCTTTTCGCTGGCCGCCCTGGCGGGCGGGGCCGCAAGCGCGCTGGCGGTCGACGGCTCGTCCCCCGCGCTGGAGCTGGCCCGCGCCGGGGCGAAGGCCGGGGGCATGGCCGACCGGTTCGAGACCCGCCAGGGCGACGCCTTCGAAGCGTTGGCGGGCCTTTCCGACGAGGGCGAGACCTTCGATGTCGTGATCTGCGACCCGCCGGCCTTCGCGCCCAGCAAGAAGACGCTGGAACCGGGCCTGCGCGCCTATGAACGCATCGCGCGCATGGCGGCCCCGCTGGTAGCTGAGGGCGGGTTCCTGGCCTTGTGTTCCTGTTCCCATGCCGCCGATCTGAAACGCTTTCGCGACGCCAGTGCGCGGGGCATCGGCAAGGCTGGTCGGCGCGGGCCGCTGATCCATACCGGCTTTGCCGGGCCGGATCATCCGCAACTGCCGCAACTGGCCGAAAGCGGTTACCTCAAGGCACTGGTGTTCCGGCTGTGAAGATCGTGATCGATGCCTGCGTTCTCTATCCAACTGTCATGCGCCAGATGGTGCTGGGCGTGGCCGAGGCAGGCGCCTTCACGCCGCTCTGGTCGGACCGGATCGAAGAGGAATGGGCCCGCGCCGCGCGCAAGATCGGCCCCGAGGGCGAGACCCTCGCCCGGGGCGAGATCGCGGCGCTGTCCCTGCGGTTCCCGGAGGCGGTGGTGCGCGTGCCGCCAGGCAAGGAGCGGCGCTTCTGGCTACCGGACCCGGCGGATATTCATGTTCTGGCGGCGGCGGTTTCGGCCTCGGCCGACGCGATCATGACGTTGAACGCCAAGGATTTTCCGCGCAACGTGCTGGCCGAGGAGGGCGTGTCGCGCGTGGACCCGGACAATTACCTGGTGGGTGTCTGGCAGGCGCAGCCCGCGCTGGTCGCGGCTGTCGCTCAAGACGTCCTGGCAGAGGCCCGCCGCCTGTCGGGCGAGGCCTGGGAGATGCGCGCGCTCTTGCGCAAGGCGCGGCTGCCACGGTTGGGCAAGGCACTGGCGGGGTAGCCGCCTCAGCCGTGCCACTTCGCCTCGTTGGCCTCGATCGCCTCGATCCGCTTCGGCGTCTTGGGGTGGCTCATCAGCCAGGCCGGCATGGCGGCCCCGCCAGCGCCTGTCATCCCGTCGAGCTTCTCGAACAGGGATTTCTGTGGGCCGGTCCCGATGCCCGCCTTGATCAGCAGGGCCGAGGCGTAGCTGTCGGCCTCGTATTCGTCGGACCGGCTCAGCCGCGCCATCAGCAGCGACATGGCCGAATTGGCGATGATCGGCCCGATCCCGGGCAGGAATCGCGAAAGGATCATCGCCAGCGCCGTGCGCAGGGCATTCTGGCCGGAAAAGTCGATCATCCGGCGCCGCGCGTGCCCCAGCGCCACGTGGCCCAGTTCATGCGCGATGACGCTGGCCATTTCGCCCGCGGTGACCTCGCCCGCGCGATACTTGTTGTAGAACCCGCGGGTGATGAAGATGCGCCCGTCGGGTGCGGCCAGTCCGTTGACCGCCTCGACCTCGTAGATGTGCACCTTGATGCGGGGGACGTCGACGACTCGGGCCAGGTCGTCGGTCAGTGCCTTCAGGCGCGGGTCCACCAGTTCGGTCGAGCGCGCGTCCAGTTCGCGCTTCGTCCTCCAGACGGAAAACCGGTAAAGCAGGACCCCGTAGAGCAGGGCCAGCAGGATGGGGGCGAAGCGCAACATGAAATGGAGATAGGCGCCCCGGGCAGGGGCGGCAAGGACGATCGGTCAGGCGTTTGCCTGATCGCGATGGACCCGGCGGATCAGAACCCATCCAAGAAGCAGAGCCACAACCCCCGCCGAAAGCGCGCCGACCGCATTGCCAAGCGTCGAGGCCAGCATGTCCAGGTTGGCGGCGAAGCTATAGCCGAGACCGACATAAAGCGTGACCCAGATCGCCTCGCCTGCCATGTCCCAGATGGTAAAACGCAGCGCGCTCATACCGGCCCCACCCGCCGCCACGTTGACCCAGGGGCCCAGCGGCGCGACGGCCCAGGTCGAAAAGAACACGCCGACCCCGCCCCAGTGGCGCAGCGTTGCCTGGGCGCGGGCCAGAACCGCCGCGCGCCCCGGTCTGCGCGCCAGCCATGCCGACAGGCGCGGCCCGCCCCAGCGCCCGATCCGATAGCCCACCTGGTCGCCCAGAACGGCACCTGTGAAGGCCCCGCCCAGCACGGCGATGAGCGACATATCGCCCGAGGCCACGAAGGCGCCACCGGCCAGCATCATGACCGAGGACGGGACTGGCAGGAACAGGCAGGACAGGAAGGTCGCCAGCGCGATCACGATGGCGCCATAGCCGGATACCAATTCGAAAAACAGGTCGATCACTGGTAATCGCCCCGATCGGCGATCCGGGCCGCGAGCTCGGCCAGGAAACGGTCTGTCGGAATGCCCTGCGCCTTGGCGATCTCTTCCAGCGTCATCCGCCGTGGTGTCGCGTCGGGGTCCAGCCCCAGCATCGGGAACAGGACCTCGGGCGGCAGGTCATGTGCGTAGCTGACCAACCGCGGTGTCATCCAGCCGGCCAGCGGCTGTGTGCGCAGCGCTTCGGCATCCCAGCGCAGCGAGAACATCACCGCGCGCCCACCGAAGAAGAGCATTAGCCCGACCGCCACCAGAAAACAGAGGAAAAGGGTCCTGTGGCGCTTCCAGAGATGCCGCGTCACCGCCCCAACACCTTCATGCCGCGCTCGATCCCTTCCAGTGTCATCGGCACCATGCGGTCGGGGCCGATAATCTGGCGGATCATCCCGATGGACTGTGTATGGCCCCAGTGGCGATCCGGCACAGGGTTGAGCCAGAGCGTGTCGGGCCATTGATCCAGCGCGCGGGACAGCCAGACTTGGCCGGCTTCCTCGTTCCAGTGCTCGTTGGCGCCGCCGGGCCATGCGATCTCGTAGGGTGACATGCTGGCGTCGCCCACGAAGATGCACTTGTAGTCGGCCCCGTAGGTGCGCAGCACCTCCCATGTCGGGGTCCGCGCGTTCCAGCGCCGGCGGTTGTCGCGCCAGACGCCCTCGTAAAGGCAGTTGTGGAAATAGTAGTATTCCAGGTGCTTGAACTCGGACCGGGCGGCGCTGAACAGTTCCTCGACCATCTGCACATGCGGGTCCATCGACCCGCCCACGTCGAGAAACAGCAGCACCTTGACCGCGTTGCGCCGCTCGGGGCGGGTCTTGACGTCGAGGTAGCCATGCTCGGCGGTGGCGCGGATCGTGCCGGCGAGGTCCAGTTCGTCCTCGGCCCCGTCGCGCACCCATTTGCGCAGGCGTTTCAGCGCGACCTTGACGTTGCGGGTGCCGATCTGGATCTGATCGTCGTAGGCACGGAATTCGCGCTTGTCCCAGACCTTGACCGCGCGCTGGTGGCGGGATTTGTCCTGCCCGATGCGCACACCCTCGGGGTTGTAGCCATGGGCCCCGAAGGGCGAGGTGCCGGCGGTGCCGATCCACTTGTTGCCGCCCTGGTGGCGGCCCTGCTGTTCCCTGAGACGCTTTTTCAGGGTTTCCATCAGCTTGTCGAAACCGCCAAGGGCCTCGATCTCGGCGCGCTCTGCCGCGCTCAGGTGCTTTTCGGCCAGTTTCTCCAGCCATTCGGCGGGCAGGTCCAGGGCCTCGATCATGTCGGCTGCGCTGATCGATTCCAGCCCTTCGAAGCTGGCGGCGAAGGCGCGGTCGAACTTGTCGATGTTCCTTTCGTCCTTCACCAGCGTGGCGCGGGCGAGGTAGTAGAAGGCCTCGATGTCATAGGTGGCCAGTCCCGCGGCCAGGGCCTCCAGAAAGGCCAGATGTTCGCGCAGCGACACCGGCACCCGGTGCGCGCGCAGCACCTCGAAAAAACGCAGGAACATGCCGGGTTACACGGCGGCCCGGGTGATGAACACGGTGATGAACAGGCCCACCACGCCAAGGATGATGGCCAGCACCGCCGCCCATTGCAGCATGTCAAGCGCGCCGCCGCCTTTGCGCCGGGCCATGATGGCACCGGCAAGCGCGCCGATCACGAGGCCGCCAAGGGGGTAGATCATCGTCAATGTCCTTGTGTCGGGGTCAGCGCCCGGATTTCCCGCATCCGCGCGCGCACGTTGTCATCCGACCCGAAGCCGTAGCGCGCCCACCCGAAAGAGTCCATGCGCAGCGCCTGCGCCTCGGCGTCGCGGCCCCGAAGCTCCAGCGCCTCGGCCTTGAACATCATCAGCGTGGCCAGAAGCGCGGCGTTCTCGTGGCGCCGCGCGACCGGGATCGCGCCGTCGACGAGGGCCTCGACCGTTACCGTGTCCCCCGTGGACAGCGCGAAGGCGGCCAGCTGCACCGCCACGTGGGCGGCGTGCAGCTCGGTGCGGGGGCTGCTTTCGTAGACCCGCATCGCACGGCGGAAACTGTCCAGGGCGACCTGGGGGTCGTGGCTGGCATTCAGCCGGCCAAAGGCATAATGCGCGAAGCCGTCACGCGGACCCCGCCAGTCCATCGAGTCGCCCAGGCTGATCGCCGAGAAGGCCGCGTTGCGCCGCCGCGCCGGGGTCGGGCCCGTCGAGAGCGCCAGTTCGATGTTGTCGATCCAGTCGCGCGGGGTGTCATCGAGCGGTTGGATCGGCTGGGACTGACCGGCGGGGTTGAGCCGCGCAAGGATGCCTTGCAGCCGCGCGGCCACCGCGCCGCGCCGCATCCCGTTGGCCAGTGCCGGGTCGTAGTAGGCGCGCAGGATCAGCATGTCGAAACCGGTCAGCACCGCGTGGATGTTGTCATCGTTGAAGGTGCTGTCGGGCAGCCGGTAAAGATCGTTGAGCGGCCCCAGCGCCTGGGCCAGCTCCTCGTGCAGGCAGTCGCGGATCTCTTGCGGGGCCGCGTCAGAGGGCACGAAGACCGCGGCGCGGTCGCGGCGCTCCAGTGTGGTCCAGTCCACTTGCGGGGTCCGGCGGACGCGCTTGAACTCGGCCCAGCTCGAGACCCGGGGCACCACGAAACAGGCCGCGCGCGGCACCGCGTCGTTGAGCACGGCCTTTGGCACCGCCTCGACCGTGATGGCCGCCTGCGGGGCGCTGGTCATGAAGATGTCGATGTCGGCCTCGCCGCGCAGACGGGCCAGCAGCGCCCGCAGGTCATGGGTCAGGCTGGCGGAGACCTGGCCGGTGACGCGCACGCTTACGGGTGTTTCGAAACGGGTCAGCCGCGACACCGGCCGGCCGCTTTCCATGCGGAACGACAGGTCCATGAAATCACGACCGATCTCGCGGTTGGAGCGCGTGGGCGTGTCAACGCGCTGGCCGGGGAAAGAGCGCATGGCGGGCGCCACCCGGTCCGGCAGGCCGGTGATCGCGCGCGACGGTGTCTCGGGCCCCGGCGGCACCGGCGTGCAGGCGGTCAGCATTGCCACGCAGAGCGTGCCCAGGCGGCGCGGCGCGCGGCCGGTCATGGTGCGGGCCTCTGGTACTTGATGAAGGGGGTCAGGACTCCGACCCGGTCATAGAGCCGCCGGCCGCTGTGATTGAAATCCTGTGTGAGCCAGTAGACGGAGGGCGCGCCGGCCGCGTCGGCCGCGGCATAGACGGACTCGATCAGGGCGCGGCCGATGCCCTGGCCCCGGACGTGCGGGTCGGCGTAGAGATCCTGAAGGTAGCAGACGTTTTCGACCCGCCAGGCGTGGCGATGGAACAGGTAATGGGCCAGGCCGACGGGCCGCCCGTCCGTGACGGCAAGCAGCCCGCTGAAATCGGATGGCTCGTCGCCCAGAAGCCGAGCGAAGGTGCTATGAAAGACCGCCTCGGGGACGGTGGTCTCGTAAAACGCGAGGTAGTCGGTCCACAACCTGCGCCACACGACCGCGTCGGCCGGGGTCAGCGGGCGGATATCGACCGGCATCTTTGCCTTGGCCAAACCTGCTCTCCTTCATGTCGCAATCCTGACCTGCCAGCGGACTGCGGCGCCTTTGGGTGGGAATTGCGGCAATTGCACGATCCCCGCCGGCACGGGACCGTTTAGAGCCCAGAGCAACCGGGGCAGGCGAGGGGCAACCGCCCCCGACCCGGGGTTCGTGTCCCGGTGTGGTTCAAAAGACTCAACGGGTTAGTGGCCGCAGACGGCGGCGCCACAACATCTGGGACGGGGGCACCTAGCGCCCGGAGCGCGCCATGAAGGCCAGGCGTTCGAAAAGCTGCACGTCCTGTTCGTTCTTGAGCAAGGCCCCATGCAGCTTCGGCAGCGCCGAGGCCCCGTCGCGCGCAAGGTCGGCCGGGTCCAGGTCCTCGGCGAGCAGCAGTTTGAGCCAGTCGAGCACCTCTGAGGTCGAGGGTTTTTTCTTGAGCCCCGCCTGGTCGCGGATCTCGTAGAACTGGGTCAGCGCCGTGGTCAGCAGCCTGTCCTTGATGCCGGGGTGATGCACCGCGACGATGCGTTTCAATGTCTCCATGTCCGGGAAGCGAATGTAGTGGAAAAAGCAGCGCCGCAGGAAGGCGTCGGGCAGGTCCTTTTCGTTGTTCGAGGTGATGATGACGATGGGGCGCTGGCGCGCGCGCACCGTCTGGCCGGTCTCGTAGACATGGAATTCCATCCGGTCGAGTTCCTGCAGCAGGTCGTTGGGAAACTCGATGTCGGCCTTGTCGATCTCGTCGATGAGCAGGACCGTGCGGGCGGGCGCGTCGAAGGCCTCCCAAAGCTTGCCGCGCCGGATGTAATTGGCCACGTCGTTGACGCGTTCATCGCCCAGCTGGCTGTCGCGCAGTCGACTGACCGCGTCGTATTCGTAAAGGCCCTGCTGGGCCTTGGTGGTGGACTTGATGTGCCATTCCAGGATGTCCAGCCCGAGGGCGGCTGCCACCTGGCGGGCCAGCTCGGTCTTTCCGGTGCCCGGCTCGCCCTTGACGAGAAGCGGCCGCTCCAGCGCGATGGCGGCATTGACGGCCACCATGAGGTCGTCGTTGGCAACATAGGAATCGGTGCCTGAGAAATCCATGTTTTCCGGGCCTTTTGCAGCGAGACGGGACGAACAGCGAGGGCAGAGGGTATCAGGTGGGGCGGGACCTTCAAGCGAGGAAGGAAATGCCCCAGATCGGGGGGTGACAGGTGGGCTTGATCGGAGTAAGACGCCCGCAAGAAGGAGGCCGGACATTGTCAAACGATCTCGACGCGACGGCGCCCATCCTGTCCAGGAGAGACGAGATGAAAGCAGAAGTTTTCCTGCCGGAGGATTACAAGCCGGCCGAAGACGAACCCTTCATGAACGACCGCCAGCTCGAGTATTTCCGGCGCAAGCTGATCGACTGGAAATCCGAGATCCTCGAGGACAGTCGCGACACGATCGAGGGGATGAAGGACAGCACCCGCAATATCCCCGACGTGGCAGACCGGGCGAGCGAGGAGACCGATCGTGCGTTGGAACTGCGCACCCGGGACCGCCAGCGCAAACTGGTCGCCAAGATCGACAGCGCCCTGCGCCGCATCGAAGAGGGCGAATACGGCTACTGCGAGATCACCGGAGAGCCGATCAGCCTCAAGCGGCTTGACGCGCGGCCCATCGCGACCCTGTCGCTGGAGGCCCAGGAGCGCCACGAGCGCCGCGAAAAGGTCCATCGGGACGACTGACGTGACCCGTGACAAACCGACAGCACTGCGCGGCGGCCTCAACAGGGGCCGCCGCGTTGCCGTCGTGGGGGCAGGCCTGAGCGGGCTGGCGGCGGCGCTGGCCTTTGCCAGGGGCGGGGCCCGGGTCGAAGTCTTCGAACGCGCGCCCGAAATCGCCGAGGTCGGCGCGGGCATCCAGGTCTCACCCAACGGCGCGCGGGTACTGGCCGCGCTCGGGCTGGAGGGGGCCGCAGCCGCGCGGTCCGTCGCAGCGCAGGCGGTCGAACCCATGGACGCGATCACGGGGCGCAGACTGACCCGCTTCGACCTGTCGGAACGGGCGGGGCCGGCCTATCGCTTCTTCCACCGGGCCGCGCTGATCGACCTGTTACTGGAGGGGTGCCGCGCCGCCGGTGTCACCGTGCACACGGGGGCCCAGATCTCTGCCGACGCGCTGCCCGTGGCCGACCTCGTGGTCGGCGGCGACGGTATCCGCTCGGTGCTGCGCCCGGTCCTGAACGGTGCCGACGCGCCCTTCTTCACCGGCCAGGTGGCCTGGCGCGCGGTCATTGATCACCCCGGGGCCGAACCGGTCGCCCGGGTCTGGATGGCGCCCAGGCAGCACGCGGTGACCTATCCGCTGCCTGGCGGGCGGCTCAATATCGTGGCTGTGCAGGAACGCCTGCAATGGGCCAAGGAGGGCTGGAACATTCCTGATGAGCCCGGCAACCTGCGCCATGCGTTCCGGGGCCTGTCAGGCCGGCTGACCGGGTTGCTTGAAAAGGTCGATTCGGTGGGGCTTTGGGGGCTGTTCCGCCATCCGGTTGCCGCGCAGTGGCACAAGGACAACATCGCCATCCTGGGCGACGCGGCGCACCCCACGCTGCCCTTCCTGGCGCAGGGCGCGAACCTGGCCTTCGAGGATGCCTGGGTGCTGGCCGCCTGCTGCGATGCCGACGAGATACCGGCGGCCCTGCCGCACTATCAGCAGATGCGCCGGGCGCGCGTCGAGCGGGCCATTTCCACGGCCAACGGCAACGCGGTGAAATATCATCTGTCGGGTCTGCCGCGCCGGGTGGCGCACCTTGGCCTGCGCGGGATCGGGGCCGTTGCCCCGGGGGCCTACATGAACCGGTTGAACTGGCTCTACGATCACGACGTGACCCGGACGTGACACCGGGTGCCGCTTTTCGGGCCTGTCCGCCCGACGGCGCCCCGCCCACCGTCCCGGTCACCGCATCAGCACCACCGGCACCTTGCAGGACCGAAGCATTTCCGTGGTGGTCGAGCCGATGAACAGCGACCGTACGCGACTGTGTCCGTAGGCGCCCATGACCAGCAGGTCGTAGCCGTCGTTCGCGGTCATCTCCGAGAGCACCTTTTCCGGCTCGCCCGGCGTGGTTCGGGTATCCGCCGCGAAGCCGCCCGCCCGCAGGGTCGCGGCGGCATCCGTCAGCGCCTTGTCGGTTTCGGCTGTGGCTTTGCCCGCGAAGACCAGCGTAACCTGGAGTCCGGCGAAAATCGGGCTGCGCGCGATGTAATCCACCGCCTTGAGCGAGGAGGCCCCGCCGTCGAAGGCCACCAGCACCCGTTCGGGTATCCTGAAGGCCCTGTTGGCCACGAAGACGGGCCGATGGCTGGCCCGCACGATGCGCTCCAGGTTCGAGCCGAGGTGGTCCATCGCGACGCCTGCGGCCTCGCCGCGCTTGCCGATGACGATCATGTCACCGGTGTCCTCCTTGGCGGTGATCGTTTCGACCAGGTCGCCCTGGCGCAGGCGTGTCTGCACGGTTATGTCGCCGTCGCCCTCGATGATCGCCTTGGCGTCCTCCAGGATGGCGCGGCCGTGGTCATGGGTCAGCTTGGCGCGTTCCGCGTCCAGTTCGGACAACTGTTCCAGCAGGCGCGAGCGCGCGCCCAGCCTGATCGCGCCGCTCAGGTCCTGACGGTCCGGGGCACCGCGGCGGCCCATGACGTGGTAGACCTTGACGGTGAAACCGGTCTTGCCGGCGATCCAGGCGGCGTGGTGGCACACGCTTTCGGAATAGGCCGAGCCATCGACAAGCGCGATGAGGGTGTTGGTGGTCATGTCGTGTCTCCTCAATGGCCCAGCAATTCATCCATGGCGCCCGGCTTGTCATGCACGGCCAACCGGTCGACGATGGTCTCGGACGCCTCGTTGAGGCCGATCAGTTCGACCTCGGCGCCTTCCCGGCGGAACTTGAGCACGGCCATGTCCAATGCTGCAACCGAGGAAATGTCCCATATATGGGCGCGGCTGACGTCGATGGTGACCTTGTCGGGGGCTTCCTTGAAATCGAAAGCCGCCATGAAGTCTTCGGCCGAGGCGAAGAACAACTGCCCTTCGACGAAATAGGTGCGGTGGGTGCCGTCGGCGGTGATCTCGGTGCGCACCCGGAACAACTGCGCAATCTTCCAGGCGAAGAAGAGCCCGGAGAGCAGAACGCCCACCAGAACGCCGATCGCCAGGTTATGGGTGTAGATCACGAAGAAGACCGTTGCCAGCATCACGATGGAGGAGCTGCGGGGATGGTCGCGCAGGTTCTTGATCGAGGACCACGAGAAGGTTCCGATCGAAACCATGATCATGATCGCCACCAGCGCCGCCATGGGGATGATCCCGACGATATCGCCCAGCCCCACCACGAGGATCAGCAGAACGACCCCGGCGGTGAAGCTCGACAGCCGCCCACGTCCCCCCGATTTCACGTTGATGATGGATTGGCCGATCATGGCGCAGCCTGCCATGCCGCCGATGAAGCCGGTGGCGGTATTGGCCAGGCCCTGGCCCACGCACTCCTGGTTGCGGTCCGAGGAGGTGTCGGTCAGGTCATCGACGATCTGCTGGGTCATCAGGCTTTCCAGAAGTCCCACGACGGCAACGGCCAGCGCGTAGGGAAAGATGATCTGCAGCGTCTGGAAAGTCAGCGGAATGTCCGGGATCAGGAAGACCGGAAGCGTGTCGGGCAATTGGCCCATGTCGCCCACGGTGCGAACGTCCCAGCCCATGGCGAGGGTCAGCGCGGTCAGGACCACGATGGTGACCAGCGGCGAGGGCACGGCTGTGGTCAGGCGCGGGAACAGGTAGATGATCGCCAGCCCGCCAGCGACCAGCGCATAGGTGATAGGCGGCACCGCGCGGGGGTCCAGTTCGGGCAGCTGTGCCATGAAGATCAGGATCGCAAGCGCGTTGACGAACCCGGTCATGACCGAGCGCGACACGAAGCGCATGACATAGCCCAGTTTCAGGAAACCGGCCACGATCTGCAGAAGCCCGGCCAGCACGGTCGCCGCCAGCAGGTACTCCAGCCCGTGGTCGCGCACCAGCGTCACCATCAACACCGCGGTGGCGGCGGTGGCGGCCGAGATCATGCCGGGCCGGCCACCGGTGATCGCGGTGATGACGGCGATCGAGAACGAGGCATAAAGCCCCACCTTGGGGTCGACGCCGGCGATAATGGAAAAGGCGATGGCCTCTGGGATCAGGGCCAGGGCCACCACGAGGCCCGAGAGCACGTCGCCGCGAATGTTGTGAAACCAGTCGTGCCGATAGGCGGTGAGGGACATCATGTGGAAAACATCCTTTGGCCGCGCGAGGGGCGCGGTCTTTGGACAGGCGCGCTCGGCCTGTTTGATTGTCCGGCGGATCGGCGGCCGGAAGAGCCATTCGGAGATCAGCGCCCCCGAATCCCTGTTCGCTGCGTCGCGGCGTATAGGCCGCAACGGCCCTCGGTGCAATGGCTTCGGCGAATGGGGCCAGCGCGATCCGCGCTCAGAGGGCCAGATCGACCCAGACCGGCACGTGGTCCGAGGGTTTTTCGCCCCCGCGGACCTGCGTGTCGATCCAGCAGTCGCGCATCAGGTCGGCGGCCTGCGGGGTCAGCAGGACATGGTCTATGCGGATGCCGTCGTTGCGATTCCAGGCCCCGCCCTGGTAATCCCAGAAGGAATAGTGCCCGGGCCCAAGGGTGCGCGCGCGGAAAGCCTCGGTGAAGCCGAGGTTGACGATCCGTCGAAAGGCGGCCCGGCTTTCGGGCAGGAACAGTGCGTCGTTGCGCCAGGCATCGGGGCGGGCCGCGTCCTCGTCCTGCGGGATGACGTTGTAATCCCCGGCCATCAGCGCCGGCTCTTCGGCGGCCAGCAGGGCCTGCGCGCGGGTGCGCAGGCGCTCCATCCAGCGCAGCTTGTAGTCATACTTGGGCCCCGGTGCCGGGTTGCCGTTGGGCAGGTAAAGACCGCAGAGGCGCAGGGCCCGGTCGCCCACGACCGTCGCCTCGATGTAGCGGGCCTCTTCGTCGTCGGTGCCGTCGCGGCCACTCCCGTCGCCGCCCGGAAGCCCGCGGGTGACATCCTCCAGCGGGTATTTCGACAGGATGGCGACGCCATTGAACCCCTTCTGGCCATGCGTTTCGACGTTGTAGCCCAGGTCTTCGAAGGTCTCGCGGGGGAAATTCTCGTCCACCGACTTGATTTCCTGCAACAGCACGACGTCGGGCTGGTTGTCCGACAACCACTCCGTCAGCGCCCCGATCCGCGCCTTGACGCCGTTTATGTTGAATGTCGCGATTTTCATGGGCGCCTCCGTCGGTGGTCGTTCTCGCCCATGCCCGTGCCGCCCGCAAGACCTTCGCGCAAAAGTCGTCTGGCCAAAGGCCGCGCCGTCTAGGTCTCAGATCGCGAAGGATGTGCCGCAGCCGCAGCTGCTGGAGGCATTTGGATTGTCGATCACGAAGCGCGCACCGATCAGTTCCTCGGAAAAATCGATGGTGGCATCGGCCAGGAAGGGCAGCGAGGTGCTGTCGACCACGACCTTCTGGCCCTGGCCTTCCAGCACGATGTCGTCGTCGGCGGGGGCGTCCAGGTCGATCTCGTATTCGAATCCGGAACAGCCGCCGCCCTTGACGCCGACGCGCAGCGCCTTGCCCTGGTCGGCGGCGCCGATCTCGGTAAGCCGCGCGAAGGCGCGGTCGGTCACTTTGGGGGGAACGCTCAGCATGACAGGCCCTGTCGGTTTCGGTTGTCATGCAATATAGGGGTCATGCGCCGATGCGGCAAGGCAGGCCGCCCGGTTGAATTGACGATGGGGGCAGGGCGATGGCAGCGCCGTTTGCATGTGATCCCGGCGCGACCCGGGGAAGGTTCCACGCCGAGGAGGAGAGCGCGCATCGCTCGCCCTTCCAGCGTGACCGGGACAGGATCATTCACTCCAGCGCCTTTCGGCGCCTCAAGCACAAGACGCAGGTCTTCGTGGAACACGAGGGCGACTATTTCCGCACCCGGCTGACCCACTCCATCGAGGTGGCGCAGGTGGCCCGGACGCTGGCGCGGGCGCTTGGCCTGAACGAGGACCTGACCGAGGCGGTTGCCCTGGCGCACGACCTCGGCCATACGCCCTTCGGCCACACCGGCGAGGATGCGCTGGCTGCGCTGCTGGCGCCCTACGGTGGGTTCGATCACAATGCCCAGGCGATCCGGATCGTGACATCGCTGGAACGGCATTATGCCGAATGGGACGGGCTGAACCTGACCTGGGAAACGCTGGAGGGCATCGCCAAGCACAACGGTCCCGTGGCCGAGCCGGTGCCGGTAGCGCTGGCCGAGTACAACGCCCGCCATGACCTGGAACTGGCCACGCACGCCAGCGCGGAGGCACAGGTGGCCGCCCTGTCCGACGACATCGCCTACAACAACCACGATATCCACGACGGGCTGCGCGCGGGGCTGTTCACGACCGAGGACCTGCTGGCCCTGCCCATCGTCGGCGATTGTTTCCGCCAGGTCGACCGGCTCTGGCCCGGCCTCGACCCGTCCCGGCGGCGACACGAGGCTTTGCGGCGATTCTTCGGGGTGCTTGTCGAGGACGTGATCGCCACGACGCGTGCCAACCTCGACGACCTGGCGCCGGGATCGGCGGCCGATATCCGGGCGGCGGGGCGCATGATGGTGCAGTTCTCGCCCGCGCTCTGGGCCGACCTGCAACAGGTGCGCAGGTTCCTCTTCACCCGGATGTACCGCGCCCCCAGCGTGGTCGAAATGCGTGCGCAGGTCACGCAGGTGGTCGAGGAGCTGTTTCCGCTTTTCCTGGCCAGCCCCGCGCAACTGCCGGGGCAATGGCAGGGCGACGTGGCCCGGGTGACGGACAAGGCGGCGCTGGCGCGGATCGTGGGCGACTACATAGCCGGGATGACCGACCGGTTCGCGCTGCGGACCCATGCAGGCTTGACGGGGCGGCGGGTTTCCATTGCCGGAGAGTTCGCCAATGGCAGCTGATGCCGCGCGGCGCGATGGCACGCCCGGCCCGATGAACGCCATCGCCCGTGTCGGCGCGCCGACCACCGCTTTTGCCGGATGCCGATGCGCGTTGACCTCGGCCCCGCAGATGCTAAACCGCCCGCCATCGCAATGAGGACGCGCAAATGAACCTGTTCGCCGATATTCGGTCGCTCGTGATCGACTGCCTCGATGCCCTCGCCGCCGAGGGGCAACTGCCCACCGGCCTGGCGCATGACAACGTGACGGTCGAGCCCCCGCGCGACCCCGCCCACGGCGACATGGCCACCAACGCGGCCATGGTTCTGGCCAAGCCCGCGGGCCTGAAGCCGCGCGACATCGCCGAGGCGCTGTCGGCGAAACTGGCCGCCGATGCCCGCATCGCCCGGGCCGAGGTGGCCGGGCCGGGGTTTCTCAACATGCGCCTTGCGACGGGCGTGTGGCACGACGTGATCCGCGCCGCCCTGACCGATCCCGATTTCGGCAAATCCGACCTGGGGCAGGGCCAGTCGGTCAACGTGGAATATGTCTCTGCCAATCCCACCGGCCCGCTTCATGTCGGTCACACCCGCGGCGCGGTCTTCGGCGATGCGCTGGCCAGCCTGCTGGATTACGCGGGCTTCGACGTGACCCGCGAATACTACATCAACGACGGTGGCGCCCAGGTCGACGTGCTGGCCCGCTCTGTCTACCTGCGCTACCTCGAAGCCCACGGACAGGAGGTCGCCTTCGAGGATGGGACCTATCCCGGCGACTACCTGATCGAGGTGGGCCAGGCGCTCAAGGACAAGGTCGGTGATGCCTATGTCGCCAAGGGCGAAGAGGTCTGGCTGGACCAGGTGCGCGATTTCGCCACCGCGAGGATGATGGAGATGATCCGCGCCGACCTGGCCGCACTGGGCGTCGAGATGGATGTCTTCTATTCCGAGAAATCGCTTTATGGCACCGGGCGGATCGAGGCGGCCATCGAGGACCTGCGCGGCAAAGGCCTGATCTACCGCGGCACGCTGGAGCCGCCCAAGGGCAAGCTGCCCGAGGATTGGGAGCCGCGCGAACAGACCCTGTTCAAATCCACCGACTACGGCGACGACGTGGACCGTCCGATCATGAAGTCCGATGGCGGATGGACCTACTTCGCCCCCGACATCGCCTATCACTACGACAAGCTCAGCCGGGGCTTCGGCGCCCTGATCGACGTCTTCGGCGCCGACCATGGCGGCTATGTCAAGCGCATGAAGGCCGCCGTGGCCGCCCTGTCGGGGGAAACCGTGCCGCTCGACATCAAGCTGACACAGCTGGTCAAGCTCTACCGCAATGGCGAACCCTTCAAGATGTCAAAGCGGGCGGGCACCTTCGTGACCCTGCGTGACGTGGTCGAGGCCGTGGGCCGCGACGTGACGCGCTTTCACATGCTCACGCGCAAGAACGACGCGCCACTGGATTTCGATTTCGACAAGGTGACGGAACAGTCCAAGGACAACCCGGTTTTCTACGTCCAATATGCCCATGCGCGGGTGCATTCGGTGCTGCGCAAGGCGGATGTGAACGTGTCGGGGGCGGCGCTGGCGGGTGCTGACCTGTCGGGCCTGACCCACCCGGCGGAACTGGCGCTGGCGGCCAAACTGGCCGAATGGCCGCGCCTGGTCGAGATCGCCGCGCGCACGCACGAGCCGCACCGGGTGGCCTTCTACCTTTATGACCTGGCCTCCGAGTTGCACGCCCTGTGGAACCGCGGCAACGACGATCCCGGCCTGCGCTTCCTGCAAGAGGGTGATTCTGAGGCAACACAGGCGAAAATCGCCCTGATCCGGGCCGTTTCCGTTGTCATTTCGCACGGTCTTGGTATCCTTGGCGTGACCCCTGTCGAAGAGATGCGCTGAAGCGCACGCGTGGCGGGGCCTTGAGGCGACGCAGTAAACCGGTTCTCAAGCCGGGCGATGAGGCGCATAATGGCAGAGATGACGGCAGGGTCGCAGGCGGCCAGGCAAACGACGCACACCCCCCACCACCATCACGAGGGCCCGGAACCTGGCAATTCCGTTGGCAATCTTGTCACCATGCTCGGCGCAGCGCTTTCGCTGGCGCTGGCGGTCGGCGTTGGGGTCTGGGGCTACAAGATCCTGATGCGGGACGTGACCGGCGTGCCGGTGGTTCGCGCCATGCAGGGCGAGATGCGCGTGACCCCTGACAACCCCGGCGGCGAGATCGCGGCTCATACCGGGCTGTCGGTGAATGCGGTGCCGGCCGAGGGCGGTGCCGCCGCCCCCGAGGACAGGCTGGTGCTGGCCCCGGTCGAGGCGCAGTTGCGCGACGAGGATCTGGCCGTCGCGCCCGACGCGGCAGAGACCGGAACACGAACAGCCGAGGATACCCCCGCAGCCGCCCCGGAACCGCGGCCCGAGACCGGAACGCCGGCCCGGATCACGCCCGCCTCGGCCGATGCGACCGAGACCGCGCCGACCGCGGACAGCCTGAGCGCCGAGGAGGTGCTGGCCCTGGCCGACGAGATCGCAGCCGGGTCCGAGCCCCTGACCGACCTTCCGGAAGGCGAGGACGCGCCGGTGCAACTGGCCGTCAACGGCGTCAACCTGACCGATTTCGTGGACCCCGGCGTGCCCGGCGTTTCCAATTCCCTGCGGCCGCGTGTGCGTCCGGCCAGCCTGGCCCCGACCCCCGAAGCCCCCCAGGGCGCCGAACCGGCCGCCGCAACCGCCACCGCCGTTTCGGAACCGGCCGCCCCGACCCTGACCGGACCCTTGCCCGCCGGGACCAAACTGGTGCAACTGGGGGCCTTTGACAGCCCTGATATCGCAGCGCGCGAATGGACCCGCGTCGCTGGCCGTTTCGGCGATTTCATGACTGGCAAGTCCCGCGTCATCCAGGAAGCCCAGTCCGGCGGACGCACCTTTTACCGGCTGCGCGCACAGGGCTTCGAGGACTTGAGCGGTGCGCGCCGGTTCTGCGCCGCGCTCGTCGCCGAGGACGCCCCCTGCATCCCGGTCGTGGTGCGCTGAATGGCGCCTTGCGCGGCCATCTTCGGGCCGTGGGGTGCAGAACTTACCGACTGGGAACGCGGATTCTTCGCGGAAACCCGCCCGCTGGGCTTCATCCTCTTCGCGCGCAATTGTAACACCCCCGACCAGGTGCGCCGCCTGACCGAGGACCTGCGCGCCGCCGTGGGGCATGACGCCCTGGTGCTGATCGACCAGGAGGGTGGTCGTGTCCAGCGCCTGCGCCCCCCGCACTGGCGCGCCTGGCGCCCACCGCTGGAGGACGTGGCAAAGGCGCGCGACCCGGACCGCGCCATGGCGCTGCGATACCGGATCATCGGGCACGAGTTGCGCGCCCTTGGCATCGATGTCAACGCCGTGCCCTGCGCCGACCTGGCCCGGCCCGAAACGCATCCTTTCCTGCACAACCGCTGCTACGGCGAGACCGCCGAGACCGTCACTTGCATTGCCCGCGCCGTCGCGCGAGGGTGTCTTGAGGGCGGGGTTCTGCCGGTGCTCAAGCACCTTCCGGGCCACGGCCGGGCACGCGCGGACAGCCATCTTGACCTTGCGCGCGTGGCGGCGCCCGCCGCGGCGTTGGAGGCCAGCGATTTCGTCCCGTTTCGGGCCTTGTCCGACTTGCCTTTGGGGATGACCGCGCATGTTGTCTTCGAAGGACTGGATCAGGATACCCCGGCCACGCAGGCCCCGGGGATGATCCGCCTGATCCGCGAGGATCTCGGCTTTGGCGGTCTGCTCATGACGGACGATATCGGCATGCAGGCGCTTTCGGGGCCAGTGGAGGCGCGCGCCGCCGCCGCGCTTGCCGCGGGCTGTGACGTGGTTCTCCATTGCAACGGCGCGCGCGACGAGATCGAGCGGGTCGCGCGGGTCTGCGAGCCGCTGACAGGACTGGCCGAAGCCCGTGCTCGGGCGGCACTGGCCGCGCGCCCGGCCGCCGCGCCCGTTGACATTTCCACTCTTGTTGCGGAGTTTGAATGCCTTGTCGGGCCGGCGCCCGGACGAGAGGGCAGATGACCGACGGCGAGTTCAGCACCAGCACTGTGACGAGCGTCAGCGAACGCCAAGCCGCCGAGGCACTGATCGTCGATGTCGAGGGCTTCGAGGGGCCGCTCGACCTTCTGTTGACGATGTCGCGCACGCAAAAGGTGGACCTGCGTCAAATCAGCGTGCTGGCTTTGGCCGAGCAATACCTGTCCTTCATCGAGAAGGCCCGCGACCTGCGCATCGAACTGGCCGCAGACTACCTTGTCATGGCGGCCTGGCTGGCCTTTCTCAAGTCGCGCCTGCTGCTGCCTCCGGACCCCGCCGAAGAGGGCCCCTCGGGCGAGGAGCTGGCCGCGCACCTGGCCTTTCAACTCGAACGGTTGCAGGCGATGCGCGAACAGGCCGCCACGCTCATGGCGCGCGACCGGCTGGGGCGCGATTTCTTCGCGCGCGGCATCACCGAGGATGTCACCCGGACCCGCCGCGTCACCTATACCGCGACCCTCCTGGACCTGATGCAGGCCTATGCACGCCTGCGCACCAAGGACGAGTTCCGCCCCTACACGATGGACCGCGACTCGGTGCTGACCCTGGAAGAGGCTCTGGGGCGCCTGCGCCCGCTGATCGGCTTTGCCGGGGACTGGACAGATATCCTGTCCTACCTGCCGGAGGGCTGGTCCGAGGACCCCGCCCGGCGCCGCAGCGCCACCGCCTCGACCTTTGCCGCCTCGCTGGAACTGGTCAAGGAAGGCCGGATCGAGATGCGCCAGGGCGAGAGTTTCGCCCCGATCCAGATCAGGAGGACAGAGGATGGCTGACCCCGAGACTTCCCCGGGTCGGGCGGACGACGAGGCGACCCTCTTCGAGGCCCCGCCCATGGCCGAGCAGGAGCGCATGGTCGAGGCGGTTCTCTTTGCCAGCGCTGAGCCCGTGACGGTGCGTGATCTCGCCGCGCGGATGCCCCATGGCGCGGACCCGGCCGAGGCGCTGGACCACCTGCGCCGTCGCTACGAGGGGCGCGGCGTACGCGTCGTGCGGATGGGCGAGGCCTGGGCGCTGCGCACCGCGCCGGACCTCGGGTTCCTGATGCAGAAGGAAACCGTCGAGACCCGAAAGCTGAGCCGCGCCGCGATGGAGACACTGGCGATCATCGCCTATCACCAGCCCGTCACCCGCGCCGAGATCGA
>NZ_DATFIP010000053.1:0-2395 GCF_035270045.1 Salibaculum sp. | reverse complement strand
CGTGATGGTGGGGCGCAGGTCCTTGGCCAGTGCAGGCCTGATGCGCAGGATTGCGATGAGCAGAGCAAGCCCGAGGACGGGGCCGGGGATGGACAGGCCAAGGCCCCGGACGGTGACTTCTCCGATAAGTTGGCAGGCCAGCAGGAGCCCGAGTGTTGGAAGCATGGGTATTTACCTTTTTTGCAGAGCGTCCCGGTGCGCAGTGATGCGGTGGGTCGCGCCGGTCGGTATCCTGACCAGATTTCTTCGCGAAGACCAGCAATCCGTGATGGTGTGGTATCTGATGCTCGTCGCGGCTTGCGCACGCTTTCGGGGTTTGACGCAGGTCAACGCGCCTTGCGTGAGTCAGGGTCATGGTCCACGCTGGTCTGGAGGAGTCTGCAGGATGGCAGTCTTGATCGGAATTGGCACCGTTCTGCTGTGCGTTTCGGCGCTGGCGCTGCTTGTGGTTCATGACCGGCGGGCCGACCGTGCCGAATGGGACCGGCTGGCGGCCCTGCAGCCCGCTGATCCCGCGCGGTTCGATCCCGAGATGGTCGCGGACCTGCCTGAACCTGCGCGCCGCTACTTCAGGTTCGCGATCCAGACCGGCACCCCGCTGTTGCCCGTGTCTGAAATCGACATGACGGGGAAATTCAGCCTTGGAAGCAAGCAGGCCCCTGCCTATCGACTGATGGAGGCACGCCAGATCCTGTCCGTGCCGGAGGGATTCGTCTGGGCGATGCGGACGCGCAAGGGGATGCCTTTGTCGGGGTCGGATTCCGCATTCTGGACACGGTTTCGCATTTTCGGTCTGATCCCCGTCGGGCGTTTGGGGGGTAATCCTGACCACAGGCGCTCGGCCTTTGGGCGCTATGTCGCAGAGGCCGCGATCTGGTCACCTGCCGCGCTGCTGCCGGGGCCGGGCGTGTCCTGGGAGGCGGTGGATCACAGCACCGCGCGCGTGACCGTGCGCCACGGCGCGTTGAGCCAGACGGTCGATCTGACGCTGGACGAGGAAGGTAAACCCGTTGTCGTCTCCTTCCAGCGCTGGAGCGATGCGAACCCGGACCGCATCCATCGTTTGCAGCCGTTCGGCGCGACGCTGTCGGAGTTTCGCGAGGTCGGGGGGTATCGGCTTGCGTTTCATGTCGAGGCGGGCAACATGTTCGGAACCGAGGCGTATTTTCCTTTCTTTATCGCGGATGTCTCTGAAATCCGCTTTCCGAGGGCCGTGCGATGACGGTGATGGTTCTGTCGCTTCAGGTCGCGCTGCCGCTGGCCCTAATTGCATGGGTTGCGTGTCTTCCGGCGCGGACATCGGTCAGCTTCGGACTTCAGGCGGCGGGCACCGGTGCCTTTCTGTTCGCACTGGCCCGCGTCGCGCAGTGGGCCGTTCCGGTCTGGTGGCTGCCTTGGGTCTACGGCGGGCTGTGGTTGCTCGCCGTGATGGCAGGGCTTGTGCGCAGGCGACGGGCCGCGCCGACCAGGGTCTGGGACGGGCTGGCCGGATGGGCCGGGATCGGGGTGTCGGTGGTGCTTTTGTGCGTCGGTGTCTGGTATGGAGGGCGGGCCATGATGGGCCGCAGCCTGCCAGAGGGTGAGGTTGTCGATATCGGCAATCCGCTTGGACCGGGTGACTACCTGGTGGGCAACGGGGGCTCGAACCGGCTGGTCAATGCGCATATCGGAACGCTGGACCGCCGGGTTGCGCGGTTTGGTCCATGGCGCGGCCAATCCTACGCGTTGGATTTCTTCGGTCTTGGCCCCTGGGGGCTGCGTGCGCGGGGCTGGCGACCGGCTGATCCTGCTGCCTATGCGATCTTCGGCGCGGAACTGCGCGCGCCCTGTGCGGGCAGGGTGGTCACCATGCAAGGGGAGATGCCGGATTTCGAGGTGCCGGAGAACGATCAGGTCAACCGTCTTGGAAATCACGTCATCCTGCGCTGTGGCGAGGCCGAGATCGTGTTTGCCCATATGCGGCAGAGCAGCGTGACGGTAGAGCCCGGTGATCGGGTCAGGGTGGGTGACCTGTTGGGACAGGTCGGCAATTCGGGTGCATCGACCGAGCCGCATCTGCACATCCACGCGCAACGGCCCGCGCCTCAAGCTGCGCCGCCAATTTCGGGCGAGCCGCTGGCCCTGCGTATCGAGGGCCGCTTTCTCGTGCGTGGTGATCATCTGTCAGGAGAGCCGGTCGAGCCATCCGAATAGAACGGCAGCCGCGGCAAGGGCTGACGGGCAGCTTCAATCGGGGCCGATGTCGTATCCGCACGCCCCTGCCGATGCAGGCGTCCCTGTTTCGTCGGGGCGCGCCCTTGCTGCCCGGCACGCCAGCAGGCACAAGAGGCTGACAACCGGCGGGAATTCGGAATTGGTCAGGCACATACGCAATCGGGTTGATCTTCTTACCGGC